>JANLID010000019.1 GCA_024654105.1 Gallionella sp.
TTCAGCTGGATCGCCTTGGTCGGACAGCGTGCGACGACATCGTTCACCAGCTCGTTCATGCCGTGCTTGGCAAACCATTTCTTCGCCAAAGGCTCGTCGGTGCGTATGTTGTCGCGCCAGGTGCCGATCACCGCCAGGTCGGAGCGCTGGATCGAGTTCATGCAGTCGTTCGGGCAGCCGGAGAACTTGAACTTGAACTTGTAAGGCAAGGCTGGACGATGCATGTCGTCGAGAAAGGTATTGAGCACCATGCGATGCGCCTTGGCTTCGTCGTAGCAGGATTGCTCGCAACGCGCCGCACCAACGCAGGACATCGACGTGCGCACCGCCGGGCCGGCGCCGCCCATGTCGAAGCCCATTTCGTTAACCTCGTCGAATGCCTTCTGCACATTCTCGGTGGTGCAGCCTTGCAGCATGATGTCGCCCGATTGGCCGTGCAAGGCAATCAGGCCGGAACCATGCTTTTCCCAAATGTCGCAGAATTTACGCAGGGTGTCGGTATCGTAGTGCATGCCGGGAGGAGGCATGATGCGCAGGGTATGAAACTCTGCCGACTCCTTGTACACGGGTTCGCCATTCTCATCCTTGAGTTCGGTAAAGCGCGGGATCACGCCGCCGCCATAACCGAACACGCCGACCGTGCCGCCCTTCCAGTAGCCCTTGCGGGTCCGGTATGAGGCTTCCAGTTGCCCCAGCAGATCAACCACATAATCTTTGTCTTTGGCCAGCGCTTTCAGGCCAGTCACAAAACTGGGCCACGGGCCGGACTCGAGTTGGTCGAGGTTGGGGGTGTCATGCAGCTTTTTAGCCATAATGTCTTCCTTTCAATCGCGTTATGCCGGAGCAAAAAACGTCCGGCTGGGCTGAAATCTCGGGCTTGTATGAGTTCTGCTCCAATGGAACGGCTATGCTCCAATGGAACGACCCAGTTTCTTGACCCAGTTCATTGTTCATTACTTGTGTAGCATACTACGTCGTCAGACACCATCAAACCATTACCCGTAGCGGCTATCCAAAGTAACCCTAAAGAGTAGGAGTATTCGCTACACCAGTAGTATTCCAAATTCGGCTATATTGCGGATAGACTTGCACCACTCAATCAATCCGTGTTCCCCCATCTGGATTCGGCACCCGACATAAAGGCAGACATGGCAAAAATCATCGAACTGAACAAGCTCATCGTCCCGCTGGGAGGACAGCAGATCGAATTACAGCAGATCGATCATGCGGAGGATGGCATGAGCTTGTTGCGTGTGCGTATCCGCGAAGGAAAGCGCTTCACCATTTTCGATATCGATCCCGCTACTGCCGCACAATGGGCCGATACCATGCAAAAATGGGCTGGCTCGCAGAAGAAGTGATGAATAAATCACACTGCGCGATGATCGATATGGTGTTTGAGCTCAATGGTGAAGCGCTGCCAACTTCTTATCCGTTCGCGCTGTGGAATGAATTGGTACGGTGCGTGCCACAATTGGCGAATAGCGATCTGGCCGGGATAATTCCGTTGCGCACAGCGGAAAGCGGCGGGAAAATACTGCTGCCAAAACGCGCCAAACTGGTGATACGTCTGCCACGGGCGCTGGCGGGAATCGTTTCGGGCCTGCCCGGCAGGGAGCTGGATATATCAGGCAACACGTTGCGTTTGGGCGCGGGCCAGCCCCGGCAGATACAGCCCCACGCTACGCTACATGCGCAACTGGTCATCGGCGCGGATGACGAGGCAAGTTTGTTGAAGGAAATGCAGGGGCATCTCGACGCAATGGGCATCCGGGCGGGGCTGATCTGCGGTGGGCGCCGTACACTGTCAGACAATGGTCACACATTGAGCGGTCATGGTCTGGTGATATACGATCTTGCGCCGGAAGCTTCGCTGCACCTGCAGAGCGCCGGGCTGGGCGCCGGACGACGATTCGGTTGCGGTATCTTCATGCCATACAAGATCATTTCCGGCCTGGAATGATATTTTTATTCAAAGAGAGGGAGAGCAACGATGGGATACACCGTAGCGGGAGAGGAACTGGAAACCGATGCAGACGGCTATCTGCTGGAGCCGGATTACAGCGAGGAAGTGGTAAGCCTGATTGCGGCAGCAGAGGGCATCGAGCTGACGCCGAAGCATTGGGAGGTCGTCAACTACATGCGTGAGGGATACCGCGAACACGGCCATACACCGAATTTTCGCAACATGCTGAAGGGCATCAACGAATTCTGGCCGGAAGCGGACAGCAAGGCATTGTATGACCTGTTCCCGCTTGGCCCCGCAAAGCAGGCGGCAAAAATCGCCGGATTACCACAGCCTTACGGCAAAGGCGGATACTGATTAAACTCGGCTAGCCATCTGACTAAGCGAGCAAACAACGCCAGCCAAGCCGCTGGTTATGAGGAGACGAGAATGGATATGGATATGGTCAACGTGGTACTGGACATGAAAGGACTCTCCTGCCCGAGACCGCTCATCGGCGCGAAACGCATGATGGATGAGCTCGCGGAAGGACAAGTGCTGCTGCTGGTGTCGGATTGTCCCGGCACGCAGGACGATCTGTTTTCGTGGGCGAAGCAAACCGGCAACCGGATATTGAAGGCCGAACGGATGCCGGACGGCGGCACCGGCTATCACATTCAGAAAGGCGCAAACGCGAAACATACCGACGCCAATATCACGCTCGACATCTGCGGCACGGT
>JANLID010000060.1 GCA_024654105.1 Gallionella sp.
GAACAACTTTGCAAAAGCTGGATGCAATCGCCGCCAAATGCAGCGATAATGACGCCGCCCAACGCCTCAACGAAGCTCGGACAAAACTCATTCGATTTATTAACAAAACCCAACAACGCGCCGCCTGAACTACACCTCACAAACCTCCTTCGTTCAGGCTCATGTCTGGATTGGAAAATACTGTGCTCGAATTGCCTCATCAAAAATCTGAGTGAAACCGATTCGTTGCCTCACGTAAGAAATCTGAATGAAATGTCCCGCTCAGAGCGTCTGAACGGGAGGCAAAATGAGGTTAACGATGAGCGACAGAAAAGCGGTAATCAGGATAACTACTTTTTCCAGGACGTCTGTGTTCCCTTAGGCGGCTTGTGCGGCAGCAATTGAAATTTGTTTGAACGCCTTGGTTTTGCCGGCACGGGCAGGAGGGTGGCAGATACCGCAAATATAGTGATCGTGCAGATCGTCGGTATGAGCTATAAAATGTCCGCCACATTCCTTGCAGGGAACGAGTTGCAGCATTTCCGCCTTGAAGAATCGAATCAAAAACCATGCGCGGGTGATGCTCAGCACGGGCTCGGCATCTTCGATGCCTTGCACCTGGTCGAGGTATAAGCGATAAGCGGTAATCAGCGCCTGCACGCCGTCAATTCCGGCATTCTTGACCAGAAACTGGTAAATATCCATGAACAGCGACGAGTGAATGTTCGGCTGCCAGCTCATGAACCAATCGGTCGAGTAAGGCAGCATCCCCTTGGAGGGCGATTCACACTTGATTTCTTTGTAGAGTCTGAGCAAGCGTTCGCGGCTCAGCGAAGTTTCCTCTTGCAACAATTGCAAGCGCGCGCCCAACTCAATCAAATCGATCGCAACTTTGACTTGCTGCGCTTCACCCGCCACAGTTTTGGCCGCCATATCAATCTCCGTTATGCCAACGCTTCAACAGGTTGTGCCGACATCAGGATGGCCGCATGCGCTTGAGACATCATGCGATCCTTGCTGTAATCGGTGATCATATTGAGCAACAGATTTTCATTGAAGCGGAAGCGGCACAGCAGCATGTTGGAGGTTGCCATCTTGATGATTTGCGCGGGTGTCAGGCCGGCGAGCACGTCCACCAAATCCTGACTGATACCCAACCGGAAAATTGCGGCGGGTTTATCTTTCTTGATCATTTGCTGAGCCAGCATCAGATAAGTCAGATTGATGTCGCGTATACCTTCTTGTAATTGCATGGTGTTCATGTTGACCCCTTGTAAGCTAGTGAAGAACGGATAACCTTAAATCAACTGCGTCATTCGATTTTGTTTATTGCAAACCATGGCTATCGAATTTCGACGGCCGCATTATTACGGACAGGGCGGCGAGAAAAAATCGGAAGCGCGCCGTTTTTTTTGTAAGAATATGCGAATTGGTTTTGTAGGATTTTTTCTTACAAACGACAAAGCACACCGCATGGGAAAGTAAGCGGTGTGCTAGCGTGAAAAGTTAATCTGCAAGGGTTCAAATCAACTTTATAAGCTGAAATATCGGCAGCATTTGGAAAAACTTTAGGGCGATTTGTAAATATTTATTATTTATAAATCAATGTATTGGGATTTATATAAATTATTTTCAAGAATATCTGGCAGTTTGCCGGAAGTGAAATACGAATGTGGGGCTTGCTTTGATCGAGGCGAACATATTTTTAAGTGAACAGCGTTGGGCGCAAGTTATTTTTTGACTCCAGTTCATCGGTGTAGCGGGTAACCCGGTTGCGTCCGTTTTCCTTGCTAAAGTAAAGCGCGAGATCCGCGCAATGAATAAGATGCTCGTAATTGGGTGTTTCTGCCTTGAATTCAGTAACGCCAATGCTAACGGTGATCGGGATGGCGGTTTCCTTGTGCATTACGGGTGTCTGGGCAACGATTTGCTTCAGCTTTTCAGCTACGACGATAGCCCCTTCAAGATTGGTGGAAGGGAGGATGACGCCAAATTCCTCTCCGCCATAGCGTCCCAGCACATCAACAGTGCGCAACAGGCTATTGATGTGTTGGGACACGGCACACAAAACCGCGTCCCCGGCCAAATGCCCGTAGGTGTCATTAACTTTTTTGAAGTGATCGAGATCGAAGAGCATGAATGAAAAATGTCCCCCGTATCGCTTGCTGCGGTCGAATTCTGTCAAGAGATGTTGCTCAAGATAGCGGCGGTTGTATATGCCGGTAAGCCCGTCGCGATTGCTGTCTTCGCTTAAACGGTCCATTGCATTTTTCAATTCGGTTTGGGAAATACCCGTATCGGTTGCGTCAAACAGCGTGATGCATACCGAGTCAATTTCACCCGTTTCATTTTTCACCGGCATAAAGGTGCAATTCTGTAACATAAAGTCAACGCTCCCTGTAATGGGACGGTTATGCGGAAAATGGAACAGGTAGGGTCTTTGCTCCCACGAAGTAAAGGCAAAGTTCTTGAGTATGAAAACGCTCTGGATTTTCTTGCTGAGCCAGGTCTTTGGCAATTCCGGGAAGCAGTCGAACAAGTTTCTGCCAATCACCGTGTCCGCGCCGCGCCCGCTGTGGTTAGCCATGAAGTTGTTCCACAAGGTGATTTTCATCCCCCGGTCGACCACAAATATCCCGACATTTACCCATTTGACGATAGAGTCGGGCAGATGGATATTTTGCGGAGATTCACTCAAGGTAAAGCAGCCGATTAGAAAGACGCAACAAACTCATCGAGTATGTTGCGCATTTTTTCGATGGAACCTCCCGGCATCAGCATGCAGAGATGGGAAATAAAGTTCCGGCCTTCCAAGGTAAAGTTTACTTCCATTAACAGCGCGTGAGTCCAGGTAAGTTTATCCGGGTTGATCAGCACCTCTGCGGGCACGTTTTCGGCCATCAGTGAAGGGGCGGAAAAACTGAGTTCTCCCGCACCGTGCGCTTCGGTTATGCCCTTGATTTGATCAATAATGCCGCCAAGGCAAGCACCCACAAGGATATTGCTTACATCCAGCAGAAGTTCAATCTCGTCTGTGCGATCAAGCACTTCATCGTAACCCATCAAGTCGCCCAGCTCCTTGCAACCGTCCCGGCCATAGATAACGATGGCTTCTCCCCGCAGATACCCGTGAAACGATTGACGAACCGCAGTGATTTCAATGTTGCGGCCGACCATGGAGCCGATGGCGTCGGCCACGTCCGATAACGCAAGCACATTGATGCGCGGCACGGAAAGATTAACGAAGACGCCCAGCAAGGTGGCAAGTAATGAGCCTGCCTGCCCCATCGCGATGTTGGTAATTTCCTGCATCGCATCGCGCTGATCTTCTGTCAATGGCCTGACGCTCATAGCGCCACCCCATATTGTTTAAGCACTGATTCAATTGCGTCTGAAGCGACCGGTTTTTTAATGAAGGCTATCGCGCCAAGTTTTTTTACCCGTTCCTGGGCAATGGGTTGAATATCGGCTGAAACAACAATCACAAAACTATTGAGCCCTTCCTTCTGGAGCGCCTCCAATACCTGGAAGCCGTCCATCACGGGCATGGTGAGATCCAGAAACATGACATCGGCTTTGCCGGCGCGATATGCGGCCAAAGCCTCCTCGCCATTGCCGGCCTGGGTAATATCCACATCCCAGCTCGAGGGCAGTGCCTTAATCAGCATCTTGCGTGCCATCGGCGAGTCGTCAACTACTAATATAGGTGTGGGCATGCTTTGGTATGGTGTGCGGATTCAAATGTGCGGTGCAATATCCAATGGTGAATTGGTACACTACAGCGCAACAGCCGTTCCGGATGGTACTTCAGAATGGGTTGCCAATTCCAGTATTTTGTGTAGCCGCGTTTGGTCATCGCAGCCAACATTATTTCTTGTCGAGGACATAAATGGTGAGAGGATGCCCATCCATCCGCTCAATCCTCCTGATCTGTTCGATGATCCGCTCATTCAGCACATGCTCTTTGATTCAGTGCGGCTTGTTGATATCGCACGCGATTCCGGCATCCGCCTCCAGCATGACCATTACCTGCGCTGCCGGTATGCGCAGCAGTTCGCCGATGTCTTTGTAGTCGTCCGGCAGTGCGGCATCGTCCCAGCCGTTGGCGGAATGCCGTGCCAGATTGACGGCCAGCTCAACGTTGCGCACGCGCGGTTGTTTTGCGCTGGAATCATTCATCAACGTCAACAACAGCTCCGGTAGTCCCCATTGCAGCACCAGTTCATTCTGCAGCTCGACCAGCGCAAATCCCAGCACCTGCTCCTGGACACTGCGGCTGCGCAGCGCTTTGTTCTTCTGCTGAACGTCTCGGATATTCAGCATCAGAGCCGGCGCGAAACACCACATCATAATCTCGGCAATGTCGTGCAATAGTGCGGCAACGCGCACTTCTTCATAGTGCAGGTCGCGCAATTGTACCGCCCATTCCATGGCATATTCGGAAGCGCGATGCGAGCGATGCACCACGCGCAGCATGGGCGGAAGCGCCACGACATGTGACTTGAGCATTTCCTCCGCCAACGGCTGAAGGGTAACGTTATTGAAAAAAGGCTCAATGCCAAGCATCAGCAAAGCCTGTTCTACCTGAACGACCTCGGTGGTTTGCGCCTTGCTTTTGTGCTGTTGCAGATAGCGCAACAGCTTGGCGGTCATCATGGGATCTCGCGCGATGATCTCGGCGATGGAGTGCGTATTCAACCTGTTGTCATCCGCGCGCAGCGCGGATAAATCGCGCGCGGTATGCTTCAGGACAGGCAAATCCGCACGGGTGAGTAGCGATACCCAGTGTTCCAGTCCCTTGATCTCTGACATGTCGCCCCCGCCCGTTTTGTTCGTCAATATGCTGGCAATCTTCGAGGTTGCACAGATATTTTCAGTATGGCCGCACTATTGAGTTTTTCGCGTTTCATTATATCGTTATCGCAACTTATGGAATGCCTAACAAGTTAAGCATTGTGCCCAGTCCTTCATGAGTGAGTCTGTCCAGCAGCGGAGTGAAGTAGGGCATGGACAGCGCCAGCACGAAAAATCCAATTGCCAGTGTAATGGGAAAACCAACGGCGAACAGATTAAGTTGCGGCGCGGCGCGGGTGAGTATCCCCAACGCGATATTGGTGATCAGCAGCGCGGCCAGTATCGGCAGTGAAATCTGCAAGGCGTAGGCAAAGATACTCCCGCCCCAACTGGCCACTCCGTAGAATCCATTGGCGGACATCATGCTGCCGATGGGCAGCGTGCGAAAGCTTTCGGCCAGTGCGGATAACATATACAGGTGGCCATTGATGACCAGAAAAGCCAGCGCCGCGATCATTCCCAACCAGCGCGCAACGACTGGAGTATAGGATGCGTTCAGGGGGTCATAAAAGCTGGCGAACCCCAGTCCCATCTGCAAGCCGGCCAATTCGCCGGCCATTTCCACCGCAGTGAAAATCAGGCGCATGGTGAATCCCATCGCCACGCCGATGATGATCTGCTGGACCATTATCAATAACCCTTGCGGGGAGACGACAGCAACCGGCGGCATGTCGCCGATGGCCGGCGCGATGATGATGGCAAGCAGAACAGACAAGCCGATCTTGACGCGCACCGGCACTTGCTTGTTGCCGAGCACCGGTGAACTGGCAATCATCGCCAGGATGCGCGTCAGCGGGAAAATCAGCGTGGCGAGCCAGGCATCGAGCTGTGCGCTGGTAATGTTGATCATATATCCGCCCTGCTTACCCGATCATCCAGGGGATGTTGCCGAACAGACGCCGGATGTAATCGACCATCGTGTTTACCATCCATGGGCCGGTCAAGATCAGCATCACAAAAATCCCCAGCAATTTTGGAATGAAAGACAAAGTCATTTCATTGATCTGTGTGGCGGCCTGGAAAATACTTACCACCAGACCAATGACCAGCGCGCTGAGCAGCAGCGGGGCGGAAATCATCAGCGTCATTTCGACGGCTTGCTGCCCGATGGTGATGACGGTTTCTGGGGTCATGGCAGAGTATGGAATTTAGGTATAAAAGCTTTGTGCCAGAGAGCCGATTATCAAATTCCAGCCGTCGGCCAGCACGAACAGCATGATCTTGAAGGGCAGCGAAATGATCGCCGGCGATACCATCATCATACCCATGGACATCAGCACGCTGGCCACCACCATGTCGATGATGAGGAACGGAATGAATACCACGAAGCCGATCTGGAAGGCGGTTTTTAATTCGCTGGTCACATAAGCGGGGACGAGAATGCGCAGCGGCACCTGGTCGGCATTTTGCAGCGGCTCGCTGTCGGAAATTTTGACAAACAGCGCGAGGTCGGCTTCGCGGGTCTGGCGCAGCATAAAGGCTTTCAGCGGTGCGCTGCCTTTTTCTACAGCATGCTGAAAATCGAATTTGTTTTCGCTGAAGGGCAAATAGGCGTCGGCGTATATCTTGTCGAACACCGGCGACATGACGAAAAAGGTGAGAAACAGTGCCAGGCCGATCAGCACCTGATTGGGTGGGGAAGAGGGCGTGCCGATGGCGGAACGCAGCAGGCTCAACACGATGATGATGCGCGTGAAGCCGGTCATCATCAGCAGAATCGCCGGCAGAAAACTCAGCGAGGTGAGCAGCAGCAGCGTTTGCAGGCTCAGGCTGTAAGTCTGGCCGCCGCCCGGCATTGGTGTGCTGGTCAGTGCAGGCAACCCCATTTCAGCCCATACATTCTGGCTTGTGCCGAGCAGAAGACAGAAGGCAGAGGACAGAAGACAGATAGATAACCAAGTAGTAGGGCGCAATAACCAACGGGCATTGCGCCGAATGTTAAGGTGTCGAGATCCGGTCATTTGGTCTCTGCTCCTTATTTGCGATGACTGAGGACTGACGACAGAAGGCTGGCAAATTTGTTTTCAGATGACAGAGGACTTGGGGAAGAGTCTTCTGTCTTCTGAAGCGTGTGCAAGGTGCGAATTTGCCCCGGCCCCACGCCGATCACCAGCCAGGTATCTTTCACTTCAACCAGCACGATGCGCTCGCGTTGTCCTATCGACGTTCCGCCCAACACTTTGAGCAGATTGCCCGAGCCCTGCTGCGCCACGTTCATGCGCTTGAGCAGCCAGGCAACCAGCACGATGGCGGCCAGCACCAGCAACAAACTGAAAATGATTTGCACGATACTGCCGGAACTGACTGCGGGCGGTGGCGGGGTGTAAGCGGGGCGGATGTCCTCGGCGGCGAATGCAAGTTCGGAAGTCGCGAGGAGTGTAGCGGCGGCAAAATGGCCGAATTTGCGAAGCATGCTATTTATTCAAGCGGCGTAGCCGTTCGGAGGGGGTAATGATGTCCGTCAGGCGGATGCCGAGTTTGTCGTTCACTACCACGACTTCGCCTTGCGCGATCAAAAAACCGTTGATCATCACATCCAGCGGTTCGCCGGCCATGCCAGCCAGTTCAACGACCGAGCCTTGTGCCAGTTGCAGCAGATTCTTGATCGGCATTTTGGTGCGTCCCAGCTCAACACTCAGCTGTACCGGGATGTCCAGAATCATGTCGAGATCATTTTGCGTGGTCGCAGAACCGCCTGACCCAAATTGCTCGAACATAAGCGGTTTGGCCGGTGCTGCCGGTTCGCTGGCGGTGGTTGCCTGTTCGGCCATGGCTGCGCCCCAATCGTCGGCGGTTATTGCGTCTTCTTCGTTGGCAGTTTCGTCAGGCATGATCTTCTCCTTCGTTAATGTGAAGCTCGCGAAGCGACGTTCGCCTCCTCTCCCGCAGGCGGGAGAGGATTGAGGTGAGGGAAACGGGCATGACGAAATTCATAATCGGGGATGGCTACTCGCCATGCTCGTTAGTTGAGAGCATTTTTTCGACTCTTAGCGCATATTGATTGTTGAATGCGCCATATTTGCATTCCATTACCGGCACGCCATCCACTAAAGCGATGATATTCTCACCGACTTCCAGCGGGATGACATCGCCGCTGCGCATCTTCAGCACTTGTTCGAGCGTCACGCTGGCCTGGCCGAGCATGGCAGTCAATTCGATATTGGCGGATTGCACCTGTTTGGACAGCAGTTGCAGCCAGCGCTGGTCTATGGCCAGATGGTCGCCCTGCATGGTGCTGTAAAGCAGCTCCTTGACCGGCTCGAGCATGGAGTAGGGCATGCAAATGTGGAACGCGCCGCCGTTACCACCCAGTTCGATGTCGAACGTGGTGACGATGACCACTTCGTTTGGGGTGGCGATGTTGGCAAATTGCGGATTCATTTCGGAACGCACAAATTCGAATTTCAGGGGGTGAACGGATTCCCAGGATTTGCCATACGTTTCAAATACTACCGCCAGCATTTTTTGAATGATGCGCAGCTCGGTCTGGGTGAATTCACGCCCCTCGACACGGGAATGAAAACGCCCATCGCCGCCGAACATATTGTCCACCACCAGAAACACCAGATTCGGATCAAAGATGAACAAACCATGGCCGCGTAGCGGTTTGGCCTGAATGATATTCAGGTTGGTTGGGACATGCAGGTTGCGGATGAATTCGCCAAACTTCAATACCCGTACCGGCCCAACCGAAATGTCCGGGGTGCGGCGAATGAAATTGAATAGTCCGATGCGGAACAGCCGCGCGAAACGCTCATTGATAATTTCCATGGTGGGCATGCGCCCGCGCACGATGCGTTCCTGTGATGCAAGATTGTATGGGCGTACCTCTCCGGGCGCGGCTTCCGGATGATCTTTTTCATCATCCGTTTCGCCGGTTACTCCCTTAAGCAGGGAATCAACTTCGTCCTGTGAAAGAAATTCGCTCATTTCTTGTTATTGGATAATGAATGAAGTAAACAGTACATCTGTTATACCGCTGGTTTGTGCCTTGATTGGCGCGGCATTGGGTGACGATTGAGCTACAGATTCTTCTTGGTTGGATGTGGCATCCGTTTCTGTGATCGCCGGTGCGGTTTTGCGCAAACCCAGAACATATTCGACTTGTGCCTTGATTTGTTCGGCCAGCTTCTGCTTGCCATCGAAACTGGCGAGCTCAGAAGGGCGCTTGCTCTGCAGCAGCATGTTTACGCGGTGCAGGATCTCCGGGTTGGTCGCCTTGATTTTTTTCTCCAGTTCAGGATTGGTAATTTTGAGTTCGATTGCAACTTGCAGATATCGATCACCTTCCTCGTGAATCAGGTTGGCGGTGAATGTGCCCAGTTGAACATATGTCGCCGGAACCTCTGGAGCTGCTTCTTCCGCTACTTTCCCGGCTTCATCCGGAGCCGGTTCCATCAACAAAAATGCCGCAGATCCGCCACCTATCAGCAGTGCCAGGGTTGCGATAACCATGATGAGTTTTTTTCTGCTCTTCTTGGGCGGCGGCGCATCCGTTTCCTGTGCTGCGGCGGGTTTTGCGGCTTTTGACATGTCTGATTCCTTAATCGAAGGCTGAATTATGGGAGAAAACCAGCGCGAATGATAACTCGATTAACGCCAGAATTTCCCATTAACTTGCGCATTTGCCAGGTGTTCAGGCGAAGATATCCACCATGCCGTTATGGCGGCGCGCAGAGTTGATTTGTGCGGCTGCCATCAATAATCTGTCCGACCCGGAAGATGCGCTGGAGTCGTCAGGTTGGGCCGTTGTGCCGGAATCCTGGCTCATGAATCTTTCCGCATCGCGGTCGCGCGGCGGCTGGTCGCTGACGGTTGCATTACCCAGCGTAATGCCGTTATCGGCTAATGCCTCACGAAGTTTAGGCAAAGCGTTTTCCACCGCATCACGTACTGCGCCATGCGGCGAAGTGAACAGGGCGGTAGCCTGATTGTCGGAAATTTTCAGCACCACGTCCAACGGCCCCAAATCAGGCGGATTCAAGTGCAGCTCGGCGACCTGGTTCTGTTGCGTGCTCATCCAGTTGATCTTTTGCGAAAATTCATCTGCCCAGCCGTTGCTGCCCAGCGGAGTAGCAATGGTTTGCCGGGTGTCGGGAAGCCTGTTGTTGACTGGTACATTTGGCATGGCATCGGAGGCGGCAATTGATGGCGTCAC
>JANLID010000067.1 GCA_024654105.1 Gallionella sp.
AGCGGGTGGTGGATTTTGAATTTGAAACGGCACTGTTTGCGCCAGATCAGCGGCGGGATTATGGCGAGGCGCGCATCCGTGCTTTGGGCTGGCTGAATAAACGATTGCACGCTTTGGTGTTTGTGGAAACGCGCCATGGCGTTCGCGTTGTCAGTTTTCGGAAGGCAAATAAACGGGAGGTAACGATCTATGAAACGCAAATCCAATCCTGAGTTGGTTGATGCAGACAATCCTGAGTGGACGGCAGCAGAAGCCCGCAAGGCTTCGTCTTTTTCCGCATTGCCGAAAACGCTGCAAACCAAGCTGGCACGGCGCTCGCGTGGCGCACAGCTTGCGCCCACCAAGGAGCGCATCACGATTCGGCTTTCGCCTAAAGTGGTGGAAACTTTTCGTGCCACGGGGTCAGGTTGGCAAACCCGCATGGATGCGGCATTGCAGGATTGGCTCAAGACCCATGCGCTGTAAAGCCTGCTTTCGGCTTTGCCCCCGCCCATAAGGTAGTCGCCACCTTGCATGGTGGTGTCTGTCCGGTCAAAATCGCCGAACAGTTTGTCGTTGCCCTGGGCCTGTCCTGAGCCTGTCGAAGGGCCGCCATAAAGCCCGCTGTCGGCCACCAATGATGTCATCCGATTCATCATAGTCACCGCTCCCGCCCCGCCTCCTGAAACGCGCCCCTCACCGGCGAGAGCAGGTATTCGAGAATGGTTCTTGTGCCGAGGTGGATTTCGGCGGTGACTTGCATGCCCGGCGCGAGGCTGTGGCGCACCCCGTCGGCGATCAGGTGTTGCGCCTTGAGGTCGATCAGCGCGCGGTAGGCGAACGGCAGGTTGCTGCCGGTCTTGTTGTTGGTTTGCTGCTGGTTGTTGTCGCTGGCATCGGCGGACAGGTGGGCGACACGGCCTTCGACCATGCCGTATTTCTGGAACTGGTAGGCGGCGAACTTGATCTTGACCGGTTCGCCGGTGTGGATGAAGCCGACGTCCTGGTTGCCGACCCAGACTTCGGCGCGCAGGATCTCGCCGGTGGGCACGAGGGTCATCAGGATGGTGCCGGGGCTGATGACGGTGCCTGCGGTGTGGGTGGCGAGGTCTTTGACGATCCCCGCTTGCGGCGCCCTGAGTTCGTGCAGGTTGTGGCGGTATTGCTGTTTGGTGAGTTCGCCCTGCGACTTGTCGAGTTTGTCTTCGGTGTCGGCGCGCTCGGTTTGCAACTGGCGGCGGTAGTCGGCGGTGATCTGGGCGAGCCGTCGGGTTGATTGGGTGAGGCTGGCCCGGGCGCTCTGGATCAGGTATTCCTGCGACTTGAGGTCCTGTTCTCTTTCGATGCGCTCGCGCGCCTTGTCGTTAGCCATGATCTTGCTGGCGAAGCCGTCCCTGGCGAGTTTTTCGTAAGCCTCGTCCTGCTGGCGGTAGTGCGGCAAGGTCTTGAGCAGCTTGGTGCGGATCTCCTCGGCGGCGGACAGGTCGCTCTGTGCCTTGTCGTGCAGGCTGCGTTCCTGCGCCATCGCAGATTCGTAGGCCATGCGGTTGGCCTGATATTGGGCGCGTGTCTGGTTGTAGAGGTCGTCGGGTTCATCCGGTTGTTTGGCAAAAGGGCGTCCCGCCAGTTCGGCGTCGATGCGGCGCAGGGCGAGGCGTTTGCCCTGTGTGTCGGCTTCCAGGGTTTTGCCGTCGGCCTCGGTGAGGGTGGTGTCCATGCGCATCAGGACTTGCCCGGCTTTGACCGGTTCGCCTTCGTTCACCAGGATGTCGCGGATGACGCCCTGTTCGGAGGGCTGGACGATCTTGAGGTAGCTTTGCGGGATGAGTTTGCCTTCGGCGCTGGCGACGACATCGAGCTTGCCGAAGACGGCCCAGATCAACAGCAGTCCGAGCAGGGTGAGCAGGCTGTACAGCAGGGCGCGGGCGAAGGGCGTGGGCGGCTGTGCCTGGATGCGCAGCAGGCCGGGGGAGAAGTCGAGGGGATCGACGCCGGTCAGGCGTTTCTTCCAATGCTTTTGATCCCTCACTTGCTCCCCCTGTGGGATGGTGGTGTTGCGTCGCTATTGTTCTTGCGCGGACGTGACCATAATCCCGATGCAGATATTAAACAATAGGCCGAAATATATAGGCATTTCGGCCTAGTCTTTCTGCGCGGATGTTTGAGAGGCTCGCCTTCAAGAGCGCTTTAATGGCTCGCGGGTTGGGCGGCGCCCGCCTCCGGCATGCCGAACTCGATCACCTCGTCCACCTGCAAGGCCTTGGGCAGGTGGTGGGTGATGAACAGCATGGTGACTTTGCCCTTGAGCTTGTTGACGGTTCCGGCGAAGTGTTCGGCGGTGGTTTGGTCGAGGTTGCTCACCGCCTCGTCGAAGATCAGCACGCGCGGGCGCTTGAGCAGCGCGCGGGCGATGGCGATGCGCTGGCGCTGTCCGCCGGACAGGCCGATGCCGTTTTCGCCCACCGCAGTCTGGTAGCCCTGCGGGAGCTGTTCGATGACGGCGTGGATCTCGGCCATCTGGCAGGCGTGGACGATCTCTTCGAAGCTGGCGTGCGGGTTGGCCAGTTGCAGGTTTTCGTAGAGGGTGCCGGAGAACAGGCGGGTCTCCTGCGGTACGACGCCCAAGTTGGCGCGCAGTTCGTTGGCGGCGAGGTGGCGGATGTCGTAGCCGTCGAGCAGGACGCTGCCGTCATCCGGCCAGTAGAAGCCTTGCAGCATCTTGGCCAGCGTGCTCTTGCCGCAGCCGGACGGGCCCATCAGCACGGTGAGCTTGCCTGCCGGCAGGGTCAGGTTGAGGTTGCGGTACAGCCAGGGATGCTTGTCGCTGTAGCGGAAGCTGACGTCCCTGAGTTCGACCTTGCCGCCTGCCCCGCTGCGGGCGCGCGCCGGAACCAGCGCATGCGGTTCGGCGGGTGCGTCCATCAGGTCGCCCAAGCGCTTGACGGCGACGTCGGCCTGCTGGAATTCCTGCCACAGCCCGGCCAGTCTCAGCATCGGCTGGCTCATGCGCGAGGCGAACATCTGGAAGGCGATCAGCATGCCGATGGTGAAGCCTTCGTTCTGCATCACCAGCAGCGCGCCCACCACCAGGATGGACAGGGTCATGATCTGCTCCAGCGCGTTGGCGGCGACGTTGTAGTTGTTGGAGAGCTGGCGCGTGGCGAATCCGGCGGCGAGGTAGTTCGAGAGCAGGTCGCCGTATTTCTGTTCCAGCACCGGTTCCATTTGCAGGGATTTGACGGTTTCCACACCGGCGACGTATTCGGTGACAAATGCCTGGTTCTTCGCGCCCAGCAGGAACTGGTGGTCGAGCTTGCTGCGCAGGGCGGGTGTGACGGCGAAACTGAGGACGGTGATGAGCGACAGCAGCAGCAGCGCGATCAGCGTGAGCTGCCAGCTATACCAGAACATCACGGCGAGGAAGATGAACAGAAACGGCAGGTCGAGCAGCAGGGTGACGGCGGCACCGGAGATGAACTGGCGCACCGTCTCGACGCCGTGCAGGCGGGCCACCAGCGTGCCGGTGGCGCGATGCTCGAAGTACGGCAGCGGCAGGTGCAGCAGGTGGCGGAACACCTGGCTGCCCAGCACGGCGTCGATGCGGTTGCCGGTGTGCAGCACGAAGTACTGGCGCAGCCAGGTCATCGCGCTGTTGAACAGCATGAACATGACCATCCCGGCGGCGAGGGCGATCAGGGTGCTTTTGGTCTGGTGGACGATGACCTTGTCGATGATGACCTGGGTAAACAGCGGGGTGGTCAGGCCGACGAGCTGGATGGCGAACGAGGCGATCAGGATGTCGCGCCACACGCGCTTGTGCTTCATCAGCTCCGGCACGAACCAGCGGAAGCCGAACGGCGTGTGGCCGGGCACGGCAGGGCTTGGCCTGTCCTGAGCTTGCCGAAGGGGGGCGGAGGCGGACTGTTCTTCTTCGAGGTCGGCAGTCGTCTGCGCGGTGTCGCGCGCGACCAGCAGGATGTCGCTGCGGAAATGCTTGCTGAATTCGGTGAGCGGCACGGTTTCCGGCTGCTCGGCTCCGGCGCGGAAGAACAGCACGCGCTCGGCATCGGCCTTGATCAGCAGCACGGGACTGGCGGGCTTGGGCGGTGGGGTGGCTTCGGATTCATCGGCGGGGTCGGCAGTTTCGTAGGGCGGGTTACACCCGCCGTCACACGCGTCAGAAATGGCGGGTGTGACCCGCCCTACGTCCTCGCGCACAAAGGCGACTACGGGAAACGGAATGCGCTCCAGCGTGGCGATGCCCTCTTCGTCCAGTTCCATCTCGCCGACCTTGAAATCCAGCGCTTGCAGCGCGTTGAGCAAAGAAGTGCGGGAATACGGCGGAGGGAATTGCTGGCGGATGAGTTGCGGGCCGAACGGGAGGCGAAATACGCGTGACAGGCTGCCGACCAGCCAAAGCATGTCCTGCCCGGTGTAATGCATCTCTCCCCCCTTCAAGAAACTTATCTGTCAGGCGTCAGCCTGACATCATGCGAATGAGCGCAGCTTGGCTGTTTCCGCAGCCGGAATCTATGAGCGATTCTGAAGCAAGCGATGCCGCTTGACCATAGGCCGAAATATCTATGTATTTCGGCCTATGGTCTTATTCTAATTTGCGTTACAAGCAATAATAATTTCGTAGGGTGCATTTTATGCACCAATGGCGATGGTGCATAAAATGCACCCTACGTTATTCCTGTTTTTATTGCGAATTGGAATTATTCAATAGGCGGATTCAAGTATGAAGTGCAACACGGTTGAACGATTGCATAAAAACCGGGTGGGTGTCAGCTTGGCGCAAGTTTGGCAGCTTGTTTTGCGATGCCGGATAACAATCGCTGCGGGGCGAGGCGGCGGCCTTGCAATAATCCCATCCCGACAAACCCCTGCGGACCATACAGGCTAACCTTGCCATCCGGTAGTCCGGTATCCAGCGCCAATCGCTGACCTTGCGCCAATCGTTTGATTTGTATGGCATCCAGATGAAGTTGGGGTATTCCCGGCATCAGGCTTTCCAGCGGCAGCACACAAGCTTCACGTTCCGCAACACTCATTGCCTCCAGTTGCTGCAGGTTATAGCCATTCTGCAAGTTAAAATGGGCAATGGCGGTACGGCGCAAGGCAATCAGGTGCGCGCCACAACCAAGCGCCTTGCCGATGTCTTCGGCGAGCGTGCGGATGTATGTCCCCTTGCTGCAGCGCACGGTAATGTCCATCAGGTGTCTGGCCAAAAGCTTTTCGGACTCGTTGCCGCCGAAAGCGTTCAGCGCCAGTTCGTGGATTGTTACCTTGCGCAGTTCGCGCGCCACAGTTTCGCCCTTGCGGATATATTCGTAAAGCGGCTTACCCTGATGCTTGAGCGCGCTGTGCATCGGCGGGAGTTGCTGGATGTTACCGCGAAATTCCGCCAGCACGGCGTCAACATCGGACTGCCCAATTTCGACCGGAAGTTCGGTGAGGATTTCGCCCTCCGCATCGCCGGTAGTCGTGGTCTGCCCCAGGCGCAGCGTCGCGCGATAGGTCTTGTCGGCATCCAGCAAGGCGGAGGAGAACTTGGTGGCTTCGCCGAAGCAGACCGGCAACAGCCCCGTGGCAAGTGGATCAAGCGTGCCGGTATGCCCGGCCTTTTCAGCTTGAAACAAACGGCGGACTTTTTGTAATGCGGTGTTGGAGCTTAATTCAAGCGGCTTGTCGAAGAGCAGCACGCCATCCAGCGGACGATATGTTCGTGCCATAACACCAACCCCTCCCAGCCTCCCCTGGTCAGGGGAGGAGCGGGTCGCCGTCCGGCTCTCCCCCCTGACAAGAAGGGGTTGAGTGGGGATGTGTTTTGTCGCTGGCGACCGCCTGATCGATGAGTTGCGACAGATGGCTGCCGCGCTCGACGGAAGCATCATAGACGAAGTGCAGCTGCGGCATGATGCGCAGCTTTAGACTGTGCGCCAGCCGACTGCGCAAAAAGCCGGCTGCGCGTTCCATGCCTTGCTGCGCCTCGGCGTGCTTGCCGTCCAGCCGGGTAAAGAATATCTTGGCATGGGAATAGTCGCCTGCAACTTCGACACCGGTAATGGTCACCAGGCGCACGCGCGGGTCGTTGACTTCAAGGCGCACCAGCTCGGCCAACTCGCGCTGGATTTGCTGGGCAATACGATCAGTCCTGACGAAGTTGCCCATTACAGCGCGCGTGCTACCTCAACGATCTCGTACACCTCGAGCTTGTCGCCCACCACCAGATCGTTATAGTTCTTCAGCGACAGACCGCACTCGAAGTTCGATTTCACTTCCTTCACGTCATCCTTGAAGCGCTTCAGAGAATCCAGCTCGCCATCGTGGATTACTACATTGTCGCGCAACACGCGCACTTTTGCGCCACGCTTCACGATGCCTTCCAGCACCATACAACCGGCAATGGTGCCAACCTTGGAGACAGTGAATACCTGACGCACCTCAACCATGCCGAGAATGCTTTCCTTCTTCTCGGGCGCCAGCATGCCGGACAAGGCGGCCTTGATCTCATCCACCATCGCGTAAATGATGTTGTAGTAACGGATGTCCACGCCGGAAGATTCGGCAAGTTTGCGTGCAGCCGCATCGGCGCGTGTATTGAAGCCGATTACGATTGCCTTGGAAGCCAGCGCCAGGTTGATGTCCGATTCGGTAATCGCCCCAACCCCGCCGTGGATCAGGTTGACCTTGACTTCGTCGGTGGAGAGCTTTTGCAGCGATTGCGCAATCGCCTCGGCTGAACCTTGCACGTCGGATTTCACAATCAGCGACAAGGTGCGCACTTCGCCTTCCGCCATTTGCTCGAACATGTTTTCCAGCTTGGCGGCCTGCTGTTTGGCAAGCTTCACGCCGCGATACTTGCCCTGGCGGAACAGCGCGATTTCGCGTGCCCGTTTTTCATCCGCCAACACCAGCAATTCCTCACCGGCGGCCGGAACTTCGGACAAACCCTGTATTTCCACCGGAATGGATGGTCCCGCTTCGCTCACCGTCTTGCCGGTTTCGTCCAGCATGGCGCGCACCCGCCCGAACACCGAACCGACCAGCACCGCATCGCCGCGTTGCATGGTGCCGGACTGCACCAGCACGGTAGCCACCGGCCCCTTACCCCTGTCCAGGCGCGCCTCAATGACCAGTCCCTTGGCATGCGTAGTACGCGGCGCCTTCAGCTCCAGTACTTCAGCTTGCAACAGTACGCCTTCGAGCAACTGATCAATACCCTGCCCGGATTTGGAAGAAACCTCGACAAACATGGTATCGCCGCCCCAATCTTCCGGCACCACGCCTTCGGCAACCAACTCCTGCTTGACCCGCTCGATATTCGCCTCGGGTTTGTCGACCTTGGTCATCGCCACCACCAGCGGCACGTTGGCGGCTCTGGCATGAGCGATGGCTTCCTTGGTTTGCGGCATCACGCCGTCATCAGCAGCCACCACCAGGATCACAATATCGGTCGCTTTGGCGCCGCGCGCGCGCATCGCGGTAAACGCCTCATGACCCGGCGTATCGAGGAAGGTAATCATGCCGCGTGGCGTATCGACGTGATACGCGCCAATATGCTGGGTGATCCCGCCCGCTTCACCGGAAGCGACACGGGTACGGCGGATGTAATCCAGCAACGAGGTCTTGCCGTGATCGACGTGCCCCATCACGGTGACAACCGGGGCGCGCGGCTCCAGTACCGCATCATGATGCACTTCAGTATCCAGCAAATAAGCATCCGGATCGTCCAGTTTTGCGGCCTTGGCGATATGCCCCATTTCCTCCACAACGATCATTGCAGTTTCCTGATCGAGTACTTGATTGATCGTCACCATCGAACCCATTTTCATCAACACCTTGATGATTTCGGCCGCCTTGACAGTCATCTTCTGCGCCAGCTCGGCGACGGTGATCGTTTCCGGAACAGACACTTCATGCACCATCGGTTCGGTTGGCAAAGAAAAGGCATGTTCCTGCTCGGCAGTGTGCTTGCTGTGCTTGTCATGACGCGGCGCACGTACCGGGGTCGCCCAGACACCGGTTTTTTCGCCGGCTCGGACTGGAGTGCGTTTCCTGTGCCCCTTTTCATCCCATGGACTATTCTTGACCTCGGTTTTGGCTTTTTTGCTTGGCTTGGCTACCTTGTCACCAGGCTTGGTAACCGGTTTATGTAACGTGCCTTCAGCCAAATCAGCTGCCGGAGCCGCCGCAGTGAGCGCCACTATCTTTTTCTCTGCCGGTGTGGCAGGTTGTAGTTCGGCCTCAACCGTCTTCTTGGCGGTCTTGCGTTTGCCGCGTTCTTGCTTGGCTTGCACTTCGGCTGCCTGGCGTGCCGC
>JANLID010000072.1 GCA_024654105.1 Gallionella sp.
TATCGAGCGGGAGCGGCGGCCATGAAAACGATTTATTGGTTGGGCGCAGGTCGGGCTTCAGCCCGACGTGTCGTGTTAAAACCCGACCTGCAACACATATTTTTACAAGGTTTTGAACGGGGGAGCACAGAATGATGCGCCGCCTGATTCCGCGTCCCGCGCTGTCGCTCGCCTTGTTCCTGCTGTGGGCGACGCTGACCAATGCCGCCTCGCTCGGCACGCTGCTGTTGGGAGGGCTGCTCGCGCTGGCGTTGCCGTTTATCGTATTGCCGTTCTGGCCGGATGTGCCGCGTATTTCGCGTCCGCGTGTGGCGCTCAAGTTCGCCGCGCGTATCGCCTGGGATATGCTGCTCGCCAACTGGGCGGTGGCGCGCCGCGTGGTCGGGCCGGTGGCAAGACTCAGCCCGGCCTTCGTCGAAGTGCCGCTCGACTTGCGCGACCCGTTCGCCGCGACGGTGCTGAGCAGCATCGTGTCGCTGACGCCGGGCACGGTCTCGATCGACGTGGACCGCGAACGCTGGGTGTTGCAACTGCACGCGCTCGACGCGCCCGACCCCGACGCGCTGATCCGCGAAATCAAGCGACGCTACGAAGCGCCGATCAGGGAGATATTCTCATGCTGAACGCCGCTATCGAAATAGGTTTTATTCTCATCGGTCTCGCGATGCTGCTGAACCTGTGGCGGCTGCTGCGCGGGCCCGACATCACCGACCGCATTCTCGCGCTCGACACGCTGAACATCAACGCCATCGCGCTGCTGGTGCTGTTCGGCATCCGCGCGGCCAGCTCCGCGTATTTCGAGGCGGCGCTGCTGCTCGCCGCGATGGGCTTCGTCGCCACCGTGGCGCTGTGCAAATTTCTGTTGCGCGGAGACATCATCGAATGAACCCGGTCACCGAATTCCTTGTCGCATTTCTTATTCTGCTCGGAGCTGTGTTCGCCTTGCTGGGCTCGGTCGGGCTGGCGCGCCTGCCGGATTTTTTCACCCGCCTGCACGGCCCGACCAAGGCGACCACGCTGGGCGTGGGCGCGATGGTGCTGGCCTCCGCCGTGTATTTCACCGCCACGCAGGAAGGCGTCAGCCTGCACGAAATCGCCGTGATGGTGTTCCTGTTCATCACCGCCCCGGTGTCCGCCCACCTGCTGGCCAAGGCGGCACTGCACCGAAGCAGGAATGAGGATGACAAAGAAATTATATGAGGCTTGCCTATCCATGCGATCCTGTCGTTTGCCCCTCAACGCAACAGGGGATACTATCCACCGACAAAGCAAACTCGTGTCAATAAATACATGACCAACCCCTTCTTTGACCACCCGATTCTCAACTCTCCTTATGATTGCCCGCCGAGGCACTGGGAGCTTGATGATGATGGTCAACCCACGCAGCAGATTCTTCCAACTCGCCGTCCCGCCAAGTTCATCACACCGATCCCAAAGCCCAAGAAGCGCAAGGGCGCTGCCAAACAGGATGGATTCGTTTTCGAGGAAGGCGCAGGGCTGTCAACGAAGGAACAGCAGTACGACCCCACTTCGATCATCAATGAAGTGCGCGGCCATGTGGATTCCTGGCGTTCCTTGCCCAATTCCAATCAGTGGCAGGTCACACCGGAGACTGCACGGCTGCTTCAGCACTGGCGCCATCACAAATTCAACTCTATCCGCCCGTTCTTCTGTCAGGTGGAGGCGGTGGAAACCGCGATCTGGCTCACCGAGGTAGCACCCCAATCCAGGCACGGCAAGCGCGTACTCGATCATCTCGCTGCGGCGAACAAGGATGCCAATCCCGAGTTGATGCGGCTTGCGCTAAAACTTGCCACCGGAGCAGGCAAGACGACGGTGATGGCCATGCTCATTGCCTGGCAGACCATCAATGCGGTGCGTCGTCCGGCCAGCAAGCATTTCACGCGCGGCTTTCTGATCTGTGCACCCGGCCTGACCATCAAGGATCGTCTGCGCGTCCTGCAACCAAACGATCCCAACAGTTACTACAAAGACCGCGAGCTGGTGCCGGGCGACATGCTCGATGACGTGAACCGCGCCAAGATCGTCATCACCAACTATCACGCCTTCAAGATGCGCGAACGCATTGACCTGTCCAAGGGCGGGCGGCAGTTGCTCCAAGGCCGCACGGGCGAAGAACCCAAGACACTCGAAACCGAAGGCCAGATGCTCCAGCGCGTGATGCCCGACTTGATGGGCATGAAGAACATCCTCGTCATCAACGACGAGGCGCACCACTGCTACCGGGAAAAACCGAAAGACGCCGACGAAGAGAACCTGAAGGGCGACGAGAAAAAAGAGGCAGAGAAGAACAACGAGGCCGCGCGCCTGTGGATTACCGGCCTCGAAGCCGTGAACCGCAAACTGGGCGTTGCCCGCGTCATGGACCTGTCCGCCACGCCGTTCTTTCTCAGTGGTTCGGGTTACGCAGAAGGCACGCTGTTCCCGTGGACGATGAGCGACTTCTCGCTGATGGATGCCATCGAGTGCGGCATCGTCAAACTCCCGCGTGTCCCGGTGGCACAGAACATACCGGGACAGGAAATGCCGATGTTCCGAGACCTTTGGGAAAACCTCAAGGACGCTCAACCCAGACTGCCGAGAGGAGGGCGCACCGTGGCAGGTGAACTCGATCCGCTTAACCTGCCGACCCTTTTGCAAACGGCGCTGCAAGCACTGTATGGCCATTACGAAAAGACCTTCAAACTTTGGGATGAAGCGGGCATCAAGGTGCCGCCTTGTTTCATCATCGTCTGCCAGAACTGCGCCATCTCCAAGCTGGTTTACGACTTTATCTCCGGCTTCCAGCGCAAGAAAGATGACGGCACCACCACGCTTGAGAATGGGCGCTTGCCGCTGTTTCGCAACTTCGACGAAGTTACCGGAAACCCGTTGCCACGCCCGAATACACTCCTCATCGACAGCGAGCAGCTCGAAGCGGGCGATGCACTCGACGACAATTTTCGCGGCATGGCAGCGGATGAAATAGAACGCTTCCGCCGCGAGATTGTGGAGCGCGCCCGCGATGCCCGTGCTGGCGACAACATCACCGATCAGGAACTGCTGCGCGAAGTCATGAACACCGTCGGCAAGCATGGGCAGCTTGGCGGTTCCATCCGCTGCGTCGTCTCCGTGTCGATGCTCACCGAGGGCTGGGACGCCAATACCGTCACCCACGTCCTCGGCATACGCGCCTTCGGCACGCAGCTTCTATGCGAACAGGTGATCGGTCGCGCGCTACGCCGCCAGTCATACGAGTTGAACGAGGAAGGGCTGTTCAACGTCGAATACGCCGACGTTTTCGGTATCCCCTTCGACTTCACCGCCAAGCCGGTCATCGCGCCGCCGCAACCGCCGCGCGAAACGGTACAGGTCAAGGCCATGCGCCCGGAACGCGACGCCCTCGAAATCCGGTTCCCTCGCGTGGTGGGCTATCGTGTCGAGTTGCCGGAGGAACGACTTGCCGCCGACTTTAATGCCGAATCCATTCTGACACTCAGCCCCGATCTGGTCGGACCAACCATCACAGTCAATGCCGGGTTGATTGGCAAGCCGGAAGACTTCAACGTGAAGCACCTGGGCGATGTCCGTCCCTCCACGGTGCTGTTCAATCTGACCCAACGGTTGCTCTACACCAAATGGCGCGATCCCGGCGAGGAACCCAAGCTCCACCTCTTCGGCCAGCTCAAACGCATCACCAAGCAATGGCTCGACACCTGCCTTGTGTGCAAGGGTGGCACCTATCCCGCGCTGCTCATGTATCAGGCACTGTCCGACATGGCGTGCAACAAGATCACCGCCGCGATCACCCGGCAGTTCTTGGAAGAGAGGCCAATCAAGGCGCTGCTCGACGCCTACAACCCCACCGGCTCGACCAAACACGTCCGCTTCAACACGTCGAAGACAGACCGCTGGCAAACCAGCTCCAAATCCTGCCACATCAACTGGGTGGTTCTCGACAGCGATTGGGAAGGCGAATTCTGCCGCGTCGCGGAAGCGCACCCCAAAGTGCGCGCCTATGTGAAAAACCACGGTCTCGGCCTGGAAGTTCCGTATCGCTTCGGCTCCGAGACGCGCAAATATCTGCCCGACTTCATCGTGCTGGTGGATGACGGCCACGGCGACGATGACCTGCTGCATCTGGTGGTCGAGATCAAGGGCTATCGGCGCGAAGACGCGGTGGAGAAAAAATCCACGATGGACACCTACTGGGTTCCCGGCGTGAACCATCTCGGCACTTATGGCCGCTGGGCGTTCGCCGAGTTCACCGAGGTCTATCAGATCGAGGCCGAGTTCAATGCAAAGGTTGAATCTGAATTCAAAAAGATGATCGACAGTATGGTTCAGGGAGGGAATGAAAAATGAGCAACATCAAGCTGTTTGAAACAAAGCAGATTCGATCCATCTGGAGCGAAGACGATCAGAAATGGTATTTCTCCATTATTGATGTGGTCGCAGCGTTGACCGACAGCCAGAATCCGCAGGATTACTGGTATCGCATCAAGCAGCGTGAAAAAATCAGCGGCATGGAACTGTCGACAATCTGTCGACAGTTCAAACTCGAATCACCGGACGGCAAGTCGCGTGAAACCGATTGTTCCCACACTGAAGGTTTGCTCCGCATCATCCAATCCATCCCTTCCCCCAAGGCCGAACCCTTCAAGCGCTGGCTGGCCAAAGTGGGTTATGAGCGACTGGAAGAAATCGAAAATCCCGAACTCGCCGCAACACGGATGCGCGAGGTGAGCCAGAGAAAATTTGACAAGATGAACAGGACGAACAGGATAAAAAAATCTGGCGAGCACTGCTTTACCAAACATCCTGTTCATTTTGTAAATCCTGTCTCAGGTTTTCTTTGCGGGCTGCTGTAATGGAACACGGTGAAGTCACCCAGAAAATCATCGGCTGCGCCATGAAGGTGCATGGCACTCTCGGGCAGGGCTTTCTGGAGTCGGTTTATCAGAACGCACTTGCGCTTGAGTTGCGTAAGGCTGGTATGAAAATCGAGTGCGAGAAAAAAATTCAGGTCACTTATGATGGCGTGGTCGTCGGCGACTTCGTCGCGGACATGCTGATCAATGAGTGTGTCCTGATTGAGAATAAGGCAGTCCAGGTGCTTGCCATCGCTCACGAGGTGCAATTAGTCAACTACCTGACCGCAACAGGGATCGACATCGGCTTGCTGCTAAACTTCGGTGCTTCCCGGCTGGAATTTAAACGGAAGACCAAGACATATCAACCCAGAAAATTTGGACAGGATGAACAGGATGGGCAGGATAAAAAAACCACTGATTCTGATCTTCCTCATCCTGTAAATCCTGTTAATCCTGTCCAATAAAATCATGG
>JANLID010000091.1 GCA_024654105.1 Gallionella sp.
CTCCCGCGCCATGGGATGGTAGGACGACACTTGGGGCCTGGGTGCAGGCGCGAGTTCTGGAATTGACCTACACAGCCTGGGACATCACCTACATGGAAAGAATCAAGAACGACCCATTATTCTCTCAGTTGCTCGGTTACGAGAAGTACAAGGACGTTATCTGAGCTGGCCCCAGCAAACTGGACAGGGCGATAAGTGGTAGAACTGCTCCCGAAGCAGGTGTTTTTTACAGGAGCAGAGACGATGAAACGATCCAGAAGGAACCACTCAGCGGCGTTCAAAGCCAAGGTGGCGTTGGCGGCAATCCGTGGCGACAAGACGCTCTCGGAGCTGGCCGCGCATTTTGAAGTGCACCCGAACCAGATTACGCAATGGAAGGGCGTGTTGCTGGAGCGCGTGGCCTCGGTGTTCGAAACCGGTGCGGCCCCGGCCCCGGATGCGGCCGGCACGATCAAGGCGCTACACGCCAAGATCGGGCAGCTCGCGGTGGAGAATGATTTTTTGGAAGGCGCGCTCAACAAAACGGGATTGTGGAGCGCAAAGCGATGATCAACCGCGAACATAAACTGCCGGTCGTGCGCCAATGCGAGTTGCTCGGGCTGGCGCGCTCGACGGCCTATTACGAGCCGCTGCCGGTGTCGGAAGCCGATTTGATGCTGATGCGCCG
The DNA here is from genome assembly GCA_024654105.1 of Gallionella sp. Taxonomy (GTDB): domain Bacteria; phylum Pseudomonadota; class Gammaproteobacteria; order Burkholderiales; family Gallionellaceae; genus Gallionella. The sequence continues at coordinate 668 of JANLID010000091.1, forward strand.
GATTGATGAGCTGCATCTGAAGTGGCCGTTCCTGGGTAGCCGGCGCCTGCGGGATATGCTGCAGAAAGAAGGCTTTCCGGTGGGTCGCAAGCACGTGGCAGCGCTCATGCGCAAAATGGGCATTGCCACGCTGTACCGTAAACCCAGGACCAGCGCCCCGGGCACGGGGCCGGCACATCGGATCTATCCGTATCTGCTGAGAAATCTCGTGATCGATACCCCCAATCAGGCCTGGGCAACTGACATCACCTACATTCCGATGGCCAAGGGCTTCCTCTACCTGGTGGCGATCATGGACTGGGCGAGCCGCAGAGTGCTGGCCTGGCGCACCTCCAACACGCTGACCACCGACTTCTGCGTCGAGGCACTCCAGGAGGCGCTGGCGAAGTATGGCGCCCCGGAATTCTTCAACACCGACCAGGGCGCCCAGTTCACCAGTGATGACTTCACCGACGTGCTGCAATCCCGCGGCATCAAGATCAGCATGGACGGGCGGGGGCGCTGGATGGACAACGTGTTCGTCGAGCGGCTGTGGCGCAGCGTCAAGTACGAGGAGGTGTATTTGCACGCCTACGGCTCGATTGCCGAAGCCAACCGCAGGCTCGGAATTTATTTCGAGTTCTACAACCGCACCCGGGGGCACCAGGGCCTGGAGCGGCTGACACCGGACGCGGTGTACTTTGGCACGCAGACGCTGAAGGCGGCCGCATGATGCGACTGAATCAAGTGTCCTACCGCGGTGCGCGATGAAAGACGAAATGGCGAGGGGTAAGATATCAACCGCGCCGTTTGCGTCGATCCTGGCGCATCCTGGCAAGCCGAATCTTGCCGGCGGGAGGGTGGTGAGGCAGTTTCCGCGCATTCGCGCGCTCTTCGCGTGTGGTCGATCCAAACACGTACCAATCGCGATCGAGCACGGAGACGAAGAATTGTTACAATGCAAGAGAGTCGAGTTTGCCGCCGCAGCGTGCAGGCGAATACCAGCGAAGCGTCGTCCGCCCGCCGCCTTGGGAAACTCTCTACCAGCGCAGTTCATCACTTATCAAACCCGGAATTCTGTCCAATCAAACGGGGCCAGCTCAACACAGTCAATCGAGTTTGACGTTTGCTTCGCGGGCGGTTTTCGCGAGGCGCGCCATGTATGGTG
>JANLID010000093.1 GCA_024654105.1 Gallionella sp.
GTGACTTTGTCCGGTACCGTTGAAAATGCGACTGGCGCCAATTGTGAACCAACCAAGGAGACCGACATGAACTGGGATCGTATTGAAGGCAACTGGAAACAAGCCAAGGGCAAAGTGAAGGAGCAATGGGGCAAGCTGACTGATGACTATCTGGACAAGATCGCCGGCAAACGCGAACAACTGGTCGGCAAGATCCAGGAATCCTATGGCATTGCCCAGGACGAAGCCGAACGTCAGGTCAAGGACTGGGAAGCGCGGAACGAGGCCATGTTCAAGGACTTTCCCAAGCAGTGAACCAAAGGCGGGTATACCGGCTGTTGAGTCACGCAGCAAACATTTTTAATCTCCGAGAGGCAGACCATGAATACCAAACTTGCAACAACACTGGTAATCGGCGCGCTGCTCGCGCCCGTGGCGGGCTACGCCGCCGAGAAATCGATGACCCAAAACGTCAAGGAAGCCGTCGCTGATTCGGTGATCACCACCAAGATCAAAGCCGAATTCGCGAAGGACAAGCAGGTCAGCGCGTTGAACATCAAGGTCGATACCGACGCCAAGGGTGTTGTGACGCTGAGCGGCAAAGCCAAGAGCAAGACTGAAGCAGACCAGGCCGTCAAGATTGCGCGCGATACCAAGGGCGTGACCTCGGTCAAGAACGACATTCTGGTTCAAGCTAAATAACCCAGGCAACACTCGTAAAACAGGATGCCGTCACCAGGCCCCGTGCGGGGCAGGTGAAGGCATTCCTGTTTGCGTGGGAGGGCTGGGCGTGGGGCGGCTTGCCGGGAGGCGAAGCGGTTTTCCTTGCGTGACCATAGGACACCTCCCGGAAAGCAACACTTTGTACTCGGTTCGCTCAGCCGCGCGCGAAGAGCGCGTTCAGCGCGAAGTGCGTGGGCAGATAGAGGCCGAGCGGGTAGGCGAACATGACGAGCGCGAGATACACGAGCGGCGGAAGCCGTTTTTGTCGCTCATCGAAGCCGTAGACCCAATTGATGTTCTCATCGCCTGGGCGCACCACCGCGTAGGTCACCGGCAGCACGATCCACGCGAGCAGTGTCTGCGCGAGCGGAGCACGCGGGTCGTAGCCGAGCCGGTCGAGCATCCACAGCAGCACGATGGGGAGCACGACGTGGAACAGAGACAGCGCGCGCAAAAAACGGGGCGTTTTGCGGTCGAACATGTAACCGGCTAGATCGCTCACATGCAATCCAAACAGCAGTCGCGCAAAATAGCTCACGTTCCACAGCACTTCTGGCAGCAGCGCTGCCACCGCCATCATACTTGCAATGAGCGAACTCTCGAGCCATAGCGCGATGCCGGTGGTGATGAGCGCGATATCGGAGAACCACAGAAAGTTCCGCCATCCGTACCTCACTGCGTACACGGGCACGATGACAGTAAGCAGACCCGTATATGCGATTTTGATCCAGAGCGGGATATCACCGTCCACTGGTCTCGGGCTTATCGGAGAACGATGGGATGATACTGCAAACCTGGAAAACAGGCGGCGCACTTCTGTTCGCGAACCGATGCCGTGAAAGCGATCGGATGGGAACCTTTGGAGCAAGCAGTTTTCCAATCTCGAAAGGAGGATCCCGCCATGCCCTACGAAAGAATTTCCGACCTGCCGAAGGCGCAAGTGGATCAGTACACGCGTCACCAGAAGGAAGCCTTCCTGAAAGCATTCAATAATGCATATGATCAGTACGATCACGACGAGAGCAAGGCCTTTGCCGTGGCGCATCATGCCGCCAAGCAGTCCGGCAAGAAAAAGGACAAGGGCTAAAAGCGGCGCCAAGCCCCGTGCGATCGGCCGGAACGGCGCGCCCGATTCATGGTTTGTCAAGAAATAATGGTTTTGATAATAGAGAGAGAACCTGATTATGGAAACAACGTGGATATTAGTGGCAGATCGAGCCGGGGCAAAGCTGTTTGAAAGCAAAGGACCAGGCAAGGGGGCCTTGCAACACCTGCGGGATATTCCGCATCCGGAGGGCCGTCTCCAGGCGAGAGATATGGAAGCGGATAAGCCCGGCCGCGTCTCTGATAGTTTTGGGACGCGCCACGCCATGAGTCCGCATCATGAACCGGAGGAACGCCATGCACAGGAATTCGCGCATCACCTTGCCGAGATTCTCAATAAGGGCCGCAACGATCACGCCTATCAGAAGCTCATCCTGGTCGCCGAACCCGGATTCTTGGGGGATTTGTCAGGCGCGCTCGATAAAAACACGTCGGCGCTCGTGGAGAAGACCGTAGGCAAAGATCTCATGCATGTGGGAGAAAACGAATTACCTCAACACCTGAGTTGAGCTTATATATGCTCACCGCGTGTTCCTGCCCCGCCCCTATCATTTCCAGGGCGGAAAACCTCATCGAGCCGGTTAAAGGGAATGGCGCAGAGGTAGAAATAGGAAAATCAACCGTTCAGTAATCCGGGCGCGTTCGCGATAAAACTCATGC
>JANLID010000095.1 GCA_024654105.1 Gallionella sp.
CCGGCCAAATGGAAGAGCGCGAACGGATGATTGCCGAACGCGATGCGCTGCTGGCGTTGCGCACCGGGCAAATGGAAGAGCGCGAACGGATGATTGTCGAACGCGATGCGCTGCTGACGTTGCGCACCGGCCAAATGGAGGAGCGCGATGCGCAGCTGGCGCAGCGCGCCGAACAGATTGCCGGGCTCAATCATGAGCTCGATTATCGCGCCAGCCTGGCCTGGTGGCTCAAATCGCCCTGGCGCATCATCAAGCGGGCCATTCAAGGAAGCCACTGAAACGCCATGCCGCAGCCCGTAATCGATATCATCATTCCGGTTTACAACGCCTACGACGACCTGCAACGCTGTCTCGATAGCGTGTTGCGCACTGCCGCTTCCCCATGCCGCCTGATTCTGATCGACGATTGTTCGCCGGATAGCCGTATTGCCGGTTATTTCGAAACCCTGCGCGGCAAGGGCGACCCGCGCCTGCTGCTGCTCCGGAACGAGGTCAACCTCGGTTTTGTCGGGACGGTGAACCGTGCCATGGCGCTGGGCCGGAACGATGTGATATTGCTTAATTCCGATACGGTCGTCACTTCTGGCTGGCTGGAAAAGATTCGCCGCTGCGCCGCATCCGATCCGCATATTGGCACGATCACGCCGTTTTCCAATAACGCGGAAATTTGTTCCTTTCCCAATTTTTGCGAAGATAACCCGCTGCCGCCCGGCATGGACGCGGAAGATGTCAACCGCGCCATGGAGCAGGCCGCCGTGCCGCTCTATCCGGATATTCCCACCGGCGTCGGTTTTTGCATGTTTATCCGGCGCGCGTTGCTGGATGAAATCGGCCTGTTTGATGCGGAAACCTTCGGGCTGGGTTATGGCGAGGAGAACGATTTCTGCATGCGGGCGGTGCAGGCTGGCTACCGCAATGTGCTGTGCGACGACACATTTATCCTGCATGTGGGCAACAGTTCATTCGATAGCAAAAAGAGTGCGCTTACGCAGGAAAACATGCAGCGCCTGGTCGCCAAGCATCCGGGCTATTTGCAAGAAGTCACCTCGTTCATCGCCGCGGATCCGCTCAAACCGATACGCGACCTGGCCTATTCATTCCTGAATCTGCAAGGCGAAACCGGTCAGCGGCACGGTGTGCTGCATATCCTGCACGGACGTCAGGGAGGCACCGAAAATCATATCCGCCATCTGATGGCGGCAGGCAAAGGGCGGCTGCGCCAATACCTGCTCGCCACTTTCGAGGATGTCTGGGTGCTGGAAGACGCGAACGGCGAGCGGCTGGTGACCTATCACGTCAAACATGAGCAGGATGAGTTATGGGGGGCGCTGCTGGAGAGCCTGTGCGCCGCATTCAATATCCAGGTCTGCCATGTGCATCATCTCGCGGGGTGCAGGCTGGGGCTGCTGGAGGCGTTTGCCGCCTTGTCCGTCCCTTATGGGTTTACGGTGCACGATTTTTACCTGGCCTGCCCGACGATCAATTTGCTCGGGCCGGACGGCGATTATTGCGGCGCGCAGACCGGCCCGGATCATTGCCGCCAGTGCCTGGCCGCCCAAGCGGATTTTGCCGGGATCGATATTGTCGCCTGGCGTGAAGCCCATCGGAAATTTCTTGAGCGCGCCGCCTTTGTGATCGCGCCTTCGGCATGGGCCGGCTCCACATTAAAAAAATATTTCCCGCGAGACGACGTGACCGTGATCCCTCACGGCTCCGGTCATGAGGGAGAGGTGCATGAAGATACAACATGCTCGGTGCTGCTGATGCCTGACGATGGGCGGGAAAACATCGGCGTGCTCGGGGCGATCGGGCCGGTCAAGGGCGCGCGGCGCCTGGAAAAACTGGTACAGCGCACACGCGAGCGCGACCTGCCGCTGCGCTGGGTGGTGGTCGGCTACCTCGACCGCCAGTTTCAGGCGTACCAGGACAAGGACAAGGTGCTGACGGTGCATGGCCAATACGATTCGCGGGATGTGGGGGCATTGCTGGAGCATTACCGGATTCGCATCGCGGCATTTCCTTCCGCCGGGCCGGAAACCTATTGCTATACCCTGACTGAGGCATGGCAGGCAGGCAGGCCTGCGCTGGTGCCACCGATCGGTGCCTTGGGCGAGCGCGTGAGCGCAACGGGCGCGGGATGGTTGATGGAAAACTGGCAGGATGAGGATCGGATACTCGATCAGGTTCTCTCTATCCTGAAACCGGGACATGAGGCTGACCTGGATCGGGCAATGCAGGCGGCAAGGGCGGTTCCGCTGTTTCCGCTTGCACGGATGGCAGAGGACACCGAGCGGATCTATGGCCGCTTGACGGAGTCCGGCGCAAGGCAATCGCCACTGCCGAATTTGCGCCTGCACCACGCAGTGAGAATTGCTTCAGGCAGGGAGCAGGAGGCGGCAAAACAGGCAAGCCGCACTACTTGGTGGGACAGGTTGTTGCTGGCGCTGGCGCATGTTGCGTTACGCCTGCGTTATACCTTGCCGGGACGCTGGCTGTACCGGGTGGCGCCGGTGCGCTGGCAGCAGGGATTGAAGCGCCGCTTGCTGGGGTAGGCGTTACCATGTTTGCGCAGTATCCGGAACGGCGCAGCTATGGCTTGCAGTATTTTCCAATTCGGGTATGAGCCTGAAGCTGCTACGAACTGGGTGGTTGTTTGCGCCCTCGGTTCTTGACCTTTTGTAATCGTTCGACTACAATTTTTCATGTTCTCGATCAAACGCACCGACGAATTTAATGACTGGCTCAACGGTATTCGTGATGGCCTGACACAACGCCGTTTAGTGAAGCGTTTGCGTAAGGCCACGCTGGGCAACTTGGGTGATGTCACACCCGTTGGCGATGGTGTGTTCGAGACGCGCGAACATTTCGGGTCGGGCTGGCGTATGTGCTATATCCAACGCGGATCGGTGTTGATTGTGATGCTGGGCGGCGGTGACAAATCCACACAGACTGCCGATATTGCCAAGGCCGTGAAACTCGCGGCGAAGATTGAGGAGTAAACCATGACCAAGAAAATCCGCATTGCCGACCTGCCTGATTTTGACGCCGCCGAATATCTCGATAGCGAACAGGCGATTGCTGAGTATCTGACTGTTGTTTTGGAAGATAACGATGCATCCTTACTGGCAGCCGCCTTGGGCGACATTGCCCGCGCGCGGGGTATGAGCGAGATCGCCAAACAATCCGGCCTGACCCGCGAGGCTCTGTATAAGGCGCTCAGACCGAATGCTCACCCGCGCTTTGACACGATCAGTCGTGTCTGTGCGGCACTGGGTGTGCGGCTGGTGGCGCAAGCGGTTCACGTGTGAATCTCCATAGTAAAAAAGCTTAACTCGGACATTGCAGCGCCAATCGACGGCATAAGTTCAAGGCAGCGTGCCACGGCTACACGAATTCCCACGCGGCGCGTGGGAACGGGGCTAGGATACAAAAATCCCCCTCAACCCCCCCTTTTGCAAAGGTGGAAACTGGTTGAATTTTTCAATGAATTATTTGGGTTAAAACTTAAGGCTTTTATTTCATGACTACAGCTACTGAATGGTTTCAGCGCGGCGTGGCGCGGCAGAATGCAGGGGATGCTTTCGAGGCGATCAATTGCTACGGCCGCGTGATTGCCTTGGGCGGGAAAACTTTCGAGGTTTATTACAACCTGGCATTCGCGCTGCAGGCAATAGGGAAAGAGGATGAGGCGCTGGCAAATTATATTGAAGCTGCGCGCCTGAATCCGGGTTTTGCGCAAGCGCATAACAACCTGGGCAATATTTTCCTGAAACGCCAGCGGCTGGAAGAGGCGCAGAATAGTTATGAGCGCGCGTTGACGATTAATTCCGGGCTGGTTCAGGCGCACTTCAATCTGGGGTTGGTGCTGAAAAAGCGCGGGGCACTGACGCAGGCGGCCGAGCATTTTCGCGCAGCATGCCAATTGAACCCTGATTACACGGAAGCCTGGGACAATCTCTGCGGTCTGTTGCTGGGCCTCAAGCGTACCGAAGAGTGGCTGGAGGCGTTTCTCGCCTTCGAGAAAACGGCGCAACCATCTTCCTTTCTGGTGCTAACCGGGCTGACGAGCTGCCGCTATCTGGGAGATTTCGAACGCGAGCAACGCTATCTGGCGCAGGCACTCGACTGGCAATTTGGCGCGCAGGAGACGGAAATGGTATCCCGCCTGCTGGGGATGATCCAGTATTTCGATGCCGGGCAGGAGCAGTTGCTCCGGCTGTATCAACGCTACAACCAGCTTGTATCGCAGAGCCACGCCGCCGATGCGCCATTGCTGCTGCCGCGCCGGACCCGTGGCGATAAATTGCGCGTGGGTTATCTTTCCCCGGATTTCCGTACCCATGTGATGGGTCTGCTCATGGCCGAGGTTTTCAAGCGCCATGACGGCAGCCGGTTTGAAGTTTACGCTTACTCTCTCGCCGAGCCGTTATTTGATGATGCCGTCACGGCGAGCTTCAAGGCGCTAAGCCACAAGTTTGTCACTGTCGCCAAGTTAAGCGAACAGCAGGCCGCGCGGTTGATCGCGGAAGACGACCCAGATATTCTGGTGGACCTGGGAGGACATGCGGCTTATGCCAAACCGGCCATCATGGCGTATAAGCCGGCGCGTATCCAGATCACCCATCTTGGCTACCATGGCGCGCTGGGGATCGATACGGTCGATTACAAGCTCACGGATGCCTATGCCGACCTGCCGGAAAATACTGATTTCCTGCTCGAGGACTTGTTGCCCATGGAGGGTTGTGTTTTCCCCTTCCGCCATGTCGATCCGGCGCAGGAGTACGGCTATTCTCGTGCGGCGCTGGGCCTGGAGGGCAAGATCGTGTTCGGCGTGTTTGTGAATATCATGAAGTTAAGCCCGCGCTGCCTGTCGGTCTGGCGTGCGGTTCTGGATAAAGTCGAGCATGGCATGCTGGCATTTTCCCCGTTGCATACCGGCGAATATCCAAGCTTTGTGCGGCAGGTGAAGGCGGCTGGCATCCCTGAGGAAAAAGTTGTTTTTATCCCGCCTTCCAAAGACGAAGGCATGGGACGGGCGCGGTATCATTTGGTGGATATTGTGCTGGACACCTTCCCCTATAGCGGCGGAGATACCACGCTTGCCGCCCTCGATATGGGCGTGCCAGTCGTTACCTTGGCCGGAAAACGCCATAGTGAAAGAACTTCCTACAGTATTCTGAAAAACCTGGGCGTTGAATCCACCATTGCGACCAAAGAGCAGGACTTTGTCGCCATTGCCCACCGTCTGGCGACTGACCTGGCATTCCGCGAAAGTGTCAAGAATGAGATACGGGCAGGACTGAAAGATTCGCCGTTGGTGGATACGGATGCTTACGTGCGCCACCTCGAAGACGCTTATTTGCGCGCCGCACAAGAAAAAGCGCTTTTTTCCGGCTCTGCCGGAAAGTTGACAGTGGGTGAATTGAAATCCATGTTTCAGGAAGCGTTGCGGCTCCATCAGGCGAATCAATTGCCGGAAGCCGAAAATCTTTATCGCCAGGTGCTGGAGGATCAACCGGAATACGCGTCGGCTTCCTATATGCTGGGCATGTCGCTCAAGGCGCACGGAGAAATGGAAGCGGCGCGCTCCTGTTTCGAGCAGGCCGTCAGCAATGCGCCGCGCTACGCCGATGCCTGGGCCGCGCTGGGGCGGCTTGATTATGCCGGGGGCAGGTATGCGGAAGCGGTTGATGCTTTTCGTCAGGTGCTCGACATCAGGCCGGAGTCGATCGAGATACTGAATGACCTGGGTTTGGCGCTGGGCTATCTGGGGCAGGCAAAAGAAGCCATCGACACATTGCGTCAGGCAGTCACTGCCATGCCCAATGATGCAGATAGCCATTTCAATCTGGGGGTGGCTTTTCAGAAACTGGGCAAAGCAAATGAAGCCATTGCCGAGTACCTCCGTGTCATCATGTTGCAACCCGACAACACAGACGCCTATTTTAATGTGGGCGTGGCGTTGCAGGAGTTCGGGCAGGGAGAAAGGGCGGCGGGCTATTATCGCCGCGTGCTGGAGTTTCAACCGGGAAACGCATCGGCATACCAGGCCTTGGGCGAGGTCTTGCTGGCGGGCGGTAAAATCGGCCTGTGGCTGGAAAATTTCCGGCAGTTCGAGCGGCACTGTGAACCGGGCTTGCAACTCGCCCTGTATGCGCTTGAGGCGTGCCAGTACCTTGGCGAAACGAAAGAAGGCGAGCGTTATCTCAATGGTTTGTTGCAAGGGGAATATCCGCATAAGGATTTGAAAGATTTGCTGGATGGCCTTTCACAATTGGTGTATTCGCTGCTGTTTTTTGATGTAGACGGGCGGCAGATGTTGCATCTTTATCAGAGCTACAATCTGGCGCTGAAACAGGTTTTTCCCGAGCGCATGGCTTTGCCTGAAAGACGCCGCCCCGGAAAAATCCGCCTGGGTTATCTTTCGGGTGACCTGCGCAACCATGTCATGGGCAAAATGGTGTATCAGGCAATCAGCCGCCATGACGCCTCCCGCTTCGAGGTTTACTGCTATTCCCTTTCGCATATACAGGATGAATGGACCGGCAAGTTTGTTGCAGCCAGCCACAAATTCGTCAAATTGAAGGCACTTGATGATATCGCGGCGGCCAAGCTGATTGCACGGGACGAGCTGGACATCCTGGTGGATTTGTCATCTCACACGCAAGGTGCCTCCCCGGGTATTCTGGCGCTGAAGCCGGCGCGGGTGCAGATCACGCACATCGCAAGCGCCGGTGCGGTAGGGTGTGACGCGATCGATTACAAGCTGACCGATCATTTCGCCGATGTGCCGGATAACCAGAATTATCAGATTGAAACGTTGCTGCCGATGCAGGGTTGCGTGTATCCGTATCGGCATATCCCTCCCGCGCAGGATCACGGTTACGCGCGAAGCAAACTCGGCTTGCCGGAAAATGCGGTGATCCTGGCGGCGTTCGTGACCTTGCTGAAGCTGAGTCCGCGCTGCCTGGCGATCTGGCGCACGGTGCTGGAGCGATTGCCAATGGCTTACCTGGCCTTTTCACCCTTGAGTGCCGAGGCGCAACTTTATTACCTGAAACGTGTCAGGGAAGCCGGGATTGACGCTACACGCATCGTGTTCATTCCTGCCGCAGCTGATGAATCAGTCAACCAGGCGCGCTACAGCGTGGTGGATATTTCTCTTGACCCTTTCCCCTACGGCGGAGCGAACGGAACGCTTGAGGCGCTGGACATGGGCGTACCCGTGGTGACCCTGTGTGGCAAGCGCCATGGCGAACGGTCGTCTTTCAGCATTCTGGAAAATCTCGGTGTGGTGGATACGATTGCGCAAAGCGGGCAGGAATATGTCGAGCTTGTGGCGCGTCTGGCAACGGACAGGTTGTTTTATACAACCGTGAAGGAAAAAATTCTGGCCGGTCTCGCGCAGTCACCACTGGTGGATATGGACGGCCACACACGCAACTTGGAAGCGGCTTACCTTCAGGCGCTCAGGGAAAAAGGGAGGGAAGGGTTTGATGAACTGTCAGAGTAATCCATATCCCGTGCCAGGAGAGAGGGAGCATCGATGGATGTGAGCGGGATGATGGAACGCGCAACCCTGCTGCATCGCTCCGGCAAGCTGGAAGAGGCACGCCGGCTGTATATGGAGATAGCGCAGGGCGCGCCTGATTTTGCCGAGGCATGGCATCGTCTGGGCTTGATTGCGCAAGCAGCGGGCCGACTGGACGAAGCAGAAGATTTCATGAGAAGAGCGATCCGGCTGGATGAGCGCCAGCCGCTTTATTCCTTCGGTCTGGGGCTGGTTATGCAGGATAAGAACCAACCCGGAGAAGCGGAAAAACTATTCGGGCAGGCGCTGGTGCTCAATCCCAATCTGGCGCCGGCCTACAACCATCTCGGCGTGGTTTTGCAAGGTGAGCAGCGTGTCGAGGAGGCACTGCACTGTTTTCGCGAAGCAGTCCGTTGCCACCCCGGTTATGCGCGCGCCTTCAACAACCTGGGCAATCTGCTCAAGGCCGGAGACGAATTGCCGGAAGCCATAAACTGTTTTCGCGAAGCGGTCCGGCTGAGCCCGGATTACCGGCTGGCACTAATCAATCTCGGCAAAACCTTGCAGGAATCCGGCGACATGGCGGGCGCGGAGGAAAGTTACCGGCAAGCCGCCAAGCTTGATCCAGATGATTTCGAAGCCTTCTCCAGTCTGGGCGCGGTGCAAATCATGCAAGTGAAACTGGAGCAGGCGGAGCAGGCTTTCAAGCGCGCGCTGGCATTGAGGCCGGATAGTGTCGCCCAGTTGAATTGGCTGGGCTATGCGCTACGCGAACAGGGCAAGATGGACGAAAGCTTGGCCGCTTATCGCCGGGCATCCGAATTGGATACGGACAATCTGCAGGCATTGTTAGAAGGGAATCTTGCGTTGCCTCCCATCTATTCGGACCGGGCTGATGTGGCCGCATCACGCCGAAAATATAGCGAAGGCCTGGCGCGATTGAGGGATGAAGCAGGGCGTTTCAAGCGCTTGCCAGCCATCCCGGTGCTTGCCCAATTGCAGAGGAGCAACTTTTATCTTGCCTACCAGGGACAGAATGACCGCCAGTTACAGTCCGGGTATGGCGACTTTGTCGCGGATGTTCTGTCCAGCGTGGTACCTGAATTTTTCGAACCTATTCCTCAAGATAAAAATGTGGCTAAACGCAGATTGAGAGTAGGTTTCCTGTCCAGTTTCTTGCGGGAGTGCACGGTCGGATATTATTTCAAAAGCTGGATTACCTCGCTTGATCGCGGGCGCTTTGAGATTTTTATTTACTATACCGGTCATTGGCGCGATACCGTGACCCGGGAAATTGAAGCATCCGCCGATCACTACGTCAGGTTAATCGGCGTGGAGGTTGCTGGAATCGCCCGGCGCGTCAAAAGTGATGGACTTGACGTTCTCATCTACCCGGAAATGGGCATGGATGTTACCGGGTGCATGCTGGGCGCCATGCGCCTGGCGCCGGTTCAGTGCGTGGCATGGGGGCATCCCGTTACCACCGGCCATCGCAATATCGACTACTACCTGTCATGCGCTTCGATGGAGCCGGAAAACGCGCGCGAGCACTATAGCGAGCAACTGGTTTTGCTGGGTGGAATCGGGACGCGCTATGTAAAACCGGCACACTCCCTGCATGCTGACCGGAAGCAATTCTCACTTCCGGCTGAACGGCATTTGTACCTCTGCCCGCAATCCCTGTTCAAAATCCATCCGGATAATGATGAGATTTTTCTGGATATTCTGGAACAAGACCAGAAGGCGGCGCTGGTTTTCTTCCAGGGCATGTTTGCAACGGTCACGCAGGCTTTTATGGCGCGCCTGGGGCGGGGCATGGTAGCGCGCAAACTGGCGGTTCTCAAGCGGGTGATTTTTCTGCCGCGCATGGATCATGACGCGTATTCGCAGGTCAACTGCTCGTGTGATGTGATGCTCGATACACTGCACTGGTCAGGAGGAAATACCTCGCTCGACGCGCTCGCCTGCGCCTTGCCCATGGTGACGCTGCCCGGCGAGTTCATGCGCGGGCGGCAGAGCTATGCGATGCTGAAGGCGATGGGGCTGGATGAACTGATCGCGCGGGACAAGAATGATTATGTCGCCATCGCGTTACGGTTGGGAACTGATGCTGCATGGCGGCAGGAAATTCGACAACGCATCAAGCAGAATATCGGCAAGATATTCGAGAACGAGTCGCCGGTGAAGGAGTTGGAGCAATTTCTTTTGTCCCGTTTTGCGGGTTGAGAATCGTGACGTATCTTTGATAAGGAAGCCAATGTCGTTACAGGAAAAAACCGCATATTCTGCTGTTTATGCGCCATTGCATTTGATTGACCTGGTTCCGGCAACCGCGCAATCAATTCTTGATGTGGGCGCAGGCCCGGGCGGCGTAGGAAAGGTTATGCGCAGCAGGGGCTTCGCGGGGCAAATTGTTGCCATCGAGCCGGTGGCGGAACGCATTGCGCCCAACGCCGGGTTTTACAATGAAATTCATGCCTGTTACATCGAAGATTTCCAGACCGGGCAGCGCTTCGACGTCATCATGCTCGCCGACGTACTTGAACATTTGCATGACCCCTGGCAGGCACTTAAAAGTTTGCGGCTTCTTCTGTCACCGACAGGTTTATTGCTGGTGCAGGTTCCCAACGTGATGCATCCGGATTTTCTGCTGAATTTTGTGTGCGGGGACGCGCAGTACGTTCCTGCCGGAATCTGCGATATTACGCATATACGCTGGTTTAACCGGCTATCAATCACACGAGCCGTTCAGGAGGCGGGTTATTCCGTGAAGGCGGTCTCGCGTGTATTCAAGAATGACCAGGAGCGAGCTACCGCAAATCAGCCGGCTTCAGGCCAGATGTTGAGGCTGGCGAATCCCCAGACCGGCCGGGAGCTGTTCATTCCAGCCTCTGATCTTTCCGATTATCTTACCTTTCAATATATCGTTTCGGCAGAGCAAGCGTGAGCAGACGGTAAGTGAATGTTGAAATTTTCCCGCTATCTGATCATTTTCTATCAGATGAACACCCATCAAAATGTTGTACTGACCTGCATTTTATTGTCCTGCGCGCTCTATTTCTCCCGTTTTGTCATTAATCCGAGCTCCTGAATTTTCTTTTTTTTCAGAATTCAGCGCCACGTTACTCATTTTTTTGCGGAACTCGTCGGTAATTTCGCGCGCCTGCTGTGAGTTGGCCACCAGCCTGGGGGTGATCAGCATGACCAGTTCGGTGCGGTCGCCCTTGATATTCTGTGCGCCAAACAGCGCGCCCAGCACGGGGATTTCGGAAAGGAACGGCAGCCCGCTGCTGGCGTCGGATTTCTTCTCGCTGATCAGTCCCCCCAGCACCATGGTCTCGCCCGCCTGCACAGTGACTGTGCTTTGCGCCGAGCGCTTGCTGATGGTGGGCGAATCGATGCCGGAAGACACGGTCTTGGCGGCATTGCTGACCTCCTGGCTGATCTCCATGGTGACCAGCCCGCCGGCATTGATATGGGGCGTTACCGACAGCATGATGCCGGTGTCAAGATACTGTACCGAACTGATCACGCCGGTTGTTCCCGTCGTGGCGATCGCTGTCGCCAGCGCCTGAGTCTGGCTTACTGTAGGCACCCGGTCACCGACCTGGATCTTGGCGGTGTGGTTATCCGATACCATGATATGGGGCGAGGCGATGATGTTCAGTTTGGAGTTGGCCGCCATGGCGTTCAGCACCGTCTTGATTGAACCTGCGGCATCAAGCCAGGCGTAGGAAAACCCCGGGCTTAACTGGGAGATGCCCGCCGCGCCGATGTCGAGGAAGCCATTGCCGCCGCCTTTGCCCTTGCCATAGTTGCCGAAATACCACTCCAGGCCGAAGGAAAACTCGTCGCTCAGGGTCACTTCGGCGATCATCACTTCGATCAGCACCTGGCGCGGCACCACGTCGAGCTTGCGGATCGCATTGGCGATGATTTCATATTCCGATGGGGTCGACAGAATCAGCAAGGCATTATTTCCCTTGTCTGCGATGATCTTTGTCGCTGCGCCAACCGACACGGAAACGCTGTCCGTCCCTCCCGGTTGCGCCCCGCCATCTGCCTGTCCGGAGGATTTGATTTCAGCCGGTTTCAGTCCGGGAGCCAGCGTGGGCGGCGTCACCCCTTGGGAGGCCTGTTTGCTGAAAGCCTGGCCAAGTAAAGTCGCCATTTTGACGGCATCGCCGTTCTGCACATGATAGACATAAAGCTGCACCCCTCCATCGGTTGCGCCGGAGCGGTCCAGGCGCTCCACCCAGACGCGCGCCTGTTCCAGATACTTTTGCTGGGGTGTAATCACCAGCAGGGCATTCAGGCGTTCGATCGGAATAATGCGGAGCACGCCTGCCAAGGGACCTTGGGCCTTGTCGCCCATGATTTTCTCGAGCTCGGAAAAGGCGGTTTTGACATCGACGCTCTTGAGCGTAAACATTCCTACGGACATGCCGGCAATCCAGTCCACGTCGAAAATGTCGATGGTTTCCATGAGATGGCGCAGTTCCCGTGCATTGCCGCCGAGGAACAGCATGTTGCGCGCATCATCCACCCGCACGATGCCGCCATCGGGGGTGAACGGCTCAAGGATTTTGACCATTTCGCGTGCGGAAATAAATTTCAGGGGAATGATCTGCACGCTGTAGCCGGGTGGCAACGGCTTGTTCGTCTCGCTCACTTGCGGCGTCAATGCGCCTTTTGCCGCAGTGGCGAAGGGGGTGACATGAAACACGCCGTCCAACTCGCGCACCAGCGAGGCGCCATTCATGCGCAGCACTGCCTCCAGCGTCGGCAACAGCGCGCTGCGCTTGATCGGATGGCTGGAGTGGATATTGACTACGCCTTGCACCCTGGGGTCGATGACGTAGCTCTCATTCAGGATATCCATCAGCACGATCTTGACCACTTCGCGCAAATCGGCACCGTCGAAATTGAGCATGACATCTTCGCCGCTTTCGGCGTCTGCGGCTGGTGTTGGCACGGGCTTGACGAAAACCCCGGTGCCCGGATACAGCTTGGTTTTTTCCGCAGCTTCGGTGGTTTTGGGTTTTTCAGCCAGGCTTTCTTTTTTGTTGCCCGCAGCGTTTTCAATATTGCTGCCGGATACCTGATGCTTGGTTCCCAAGCCGGATTTTTTGTCTTTCACGTCGCCCGTGGCGGCGCAGCCGCCAAGTAAGGCAACAACTGCCAGTGGCAACAGCCAACGATTAATATTCATAATCACTCCCATTTCCCGATAGTTTCCATTGTGCTCCCTTGCCTGTGCAGGCAGCTAAATTGGCGGCAATCCACGCGTAGCACGGCGGCGGTTGATTAACGATTGCGCGTCCCCTGCGCCGTCAGCGGATGTTGTGGCGCTTGGCGCACTGACTGGTGGTACGCCGGCAGCGGCCTGCGGTACAGCCTGCGGCTGCGCTGGTTGTTGTGCTGGCGCAGCCTTGGGTGCCGCAGGCGGCTTGGCTGACGGCTGGATTTTGAGCACCAATTCCTCCGTTTCGCCGTCCTGGGTCAGTATCACCTTCTCCGGGTCAATTCTGGTCACCGTCATTCCCCTGATTTCCTTGCCCTGTTCGACCCGTATCGCTTTCCCGGATGATATATCACGCAGCATGGCGATACTTTTATCCCGGGTAATCAGCGCCCCAAGCAAGGCAAACTGGCCTTTTTGCATCGTGCTTTTTGCCTGCACGGAAGGCGGCGGCGGCGGGCGGCGCACCGGAGTAAACATCGGGCGCGCCGTGGTTTCGGCAAAGCCCTGTTCCAGCGTGGGCAAGGTGAATTCGGGCTGCACCGGGTAGTCCACGCGCGCTGCCGGTATCGGTTTCGGCGCCGGCAGGGGCGGGTGGATGTGCCGCCCCCAGTCCAGTTCCAGCCCGATCACGCCAGCGAGAATAAGATAAGCCGATCCCCAGCCGATCGCCATCCATGCCCCCCGATTCAATCTTGTGTCCGCCATTACTTGTTCCCCAGTACGGCGTAACCCGCCGCATCAAATTGCACGAGGAATTCGGGCTCCGGCGCATTTACAACACGCTGCGCCTGCCAGGAAGTGGCGCGTATGCTGACATTGTCCAGGCTTAAATAAGGGTGCTGCGTTTCAAGGGCGTAAAAAATTTTCTGGGCAGCGCTGATTTTGGCGCTCATCTGAATACTAACCGTCACCTTGCGGTAATTGCCATCATCCTTGTGTTCGGGAATCTGCATCGAGGAAATTTTTCCGCCGTTGCTCTCGGCTACGCCTTTGACGATTTCCTGCATTTCGGATGCGGCCAGCGCGGGAACCGGGCTTTTCAGAAAAAAGCCGCGCGTGCCCTTGGCTTTCAGCGTTTCGAGTTGCTGGGCCAGGCTGGGCGCGGTGGCACCGATCCGTGCATAACGCGCCAGCAGGTCAAGTTGCCGCTCGATGGTCTGGTTGTAATGGCGATGCAGTAAAAATACCGGTACAGCGATCATGGCGATGATCAGCGCGACAGATCCCAGCAACAAGGAGAGTGCCAGTATTCTGCTTTGCTGCGGGGGCAAGGCGCGAAAATTCATGGCTGCTTGTCCTCCTGGCCTTTTCCCTGGGCTACCGCAGCATCTGTTGCAATCGT
This sequence comes from Gallionella sp., assembly GCA_024654105.1. GTDB lineage: Bacteria > Pseudomonadota > Gammaproteobacteria > Burkholderiales > Gallionellaceae > Gallionella. Next base: position 14,119 of record JANLID010000095.1, read on the forward strand.
GCCCTCCGGAGTTGCCGCCTGACCTGGTGCCGGCTGTGCAACTGCAGGCTGCTCTGGAGGTTGCGCCGGTGGGGAAGGTTGATGTTCGGTTTCGGCGCGCGGCAATGGCCTGGTTTCAGCCGCGAGCTGGAAGCGCTCGCTGTTTGCGCCCTGGCCTTTGGTCAGCGGCGCGCGGAAGCTGGCATCGTGCAGGGTTTTCGCCTGCTCGAACAAGCCGGCCAGTTTGGAGGACGAGGCAGTCTCACCATGGATCTGCATTTCCTTGCCATTCAGGTTGAATTGCTGCACCCAGGTATCATCCGGCAAGAGGCGCGTGACGTCTTCCAACACTGCCACCACTGGCGGGGACTCACGCTTTTTGTCGAGGAGGTAATCGTATTCGGCCATCATCGCTTCGAGTTGGCGGCGCAAGTTTTCCGCTGCTTCCGCCTGCTCGTGGGCATTGTTCAGCAGCGGTTGCAACGCCAACACGGTTTCCCGTTTTTGCCAGATGGGCAGCGCCAGCGCGATGCAGAGCAGAACCGCCACCCCGGACGCCAGCGCGGCATTGAGGCGCGGCAGCCGGGTATCCTTGCGCTTTTGCCGCAACCCGTCAGGCAGAAGATTCCACTGGGTATCATCCGTCGCATCACCGGCCACCAGCACCGCACTCGCCTGCGCGCCCCAGGCGGCAAGCTGGCGTAGCGGCTCATCAACCGCATCGCGGGGCGCCACGGCCAGCGATATTTCAAGCTGCTTGTCGCGACGCGCGAGCCGGTAGTCAAAATACACCTGCCCGGCATTAAAGGGCGTATGGCGGTCCATTTCAAAAGCGATCACCTGGCGCAGATTTTCCTCGGCCGCCGGCGGCAAGGACAGTTTTTTGCATAACACCCGCTCTTCTGGCAGGCATAAGGCGATCCCATCTTTCAGCGGGATGATTTTATTGAGTTCCGACTGAAATGCCTGCTTTTGTCCGTTTGCATCCAGCGAGGCCATGTCGAGCCGTCCCTGCTCGGCTGCTTTTCCATGCACCACTCGGGAAAAGGTGACGAGGGAGCCGTTGATTTTAACCAGCGCCCAGCGCTCCATGGCAGGTTTGGATGCACCCGGCAGCATCTGGCGGGCCGTGGCGGATAGTTCGCCGAACCACCAGTCGAGGAAGTCGCCCAGCCCGAGCCGTTGCCCCCAATGGCGCAAGTTTTTGCGGTAATCGACCACGATCATTTTATTCATCGTGCCTCGGCAACAGGCGCCGGGCGCCCTTCTTTCCAAGAAAGAAACGCGACCGGACGCTTCGCCTCTCCGCTACGGCGGGCAACCGCCTCGCGCACAAAGACCACGCCATCCGGCATGCGCGCCTCGGCATGGACGTTAATCACGGAATTCGCGGCGCCGGACATGAAGGCAGCGCCGGCGGGAAAGGGCAGCGGTGTCTGGCCGCTTGCCAGGCTTTGCTTGCGCTGTTCAATATAGGCGTCCACCTGGGCCGGATCCGCGCCGGGAATGGCCATCAACACACCTCGCGGCGCAACCAGCGTTTCGATGCCGGGCTGCCTGGAGTGAATGGTGATGAGGGGGGCAAGGCGCAAATAAATATCATGAGACATTCCCAGTACTTGTTGCAATTGTTCCACCGCATCGAAGGGCGCGTTGGCCGGTTCGTATTGCAACCCTGCCGCCTGGTATGCCCCGCTTTCCGCGCCGTTGGGGCGCGCCAGCGCATCCGCATCGCGCCAGTCGAGAATGGCATCGAGCAGTTGCGCGGATTTTTCGGCATCCACACCGATGGAAAGCAGCAACCCCCTGAGCAATTCATCCGAGCTTGTATTGATATCGATTTTACCGGATTCATCCATTATCACGACCCTGATTTTTGCGCCATTTTGTTCCCATTGCCGCTCTCTTCCATCCGCTTTCCAGGTGTCGGCGCTCGCCGCAGACTTGAAGGTCTCATACAGCGCCCGGTGCACCGCGCCGTTCGCCATGGCTTCCGCCTGTGCACACGATACCGCGTTACGCGCAATCAAGGTCTCGGTGCGCATCGCAAACACAAAATTCCC
>JANLID010000097.1 GCA_024654105.1 Gallionella sp.
CAGCCTGTTGAATCTTGAATCTGACTGGAGCAAGCAATTTGCAGCAATTGATGACTGGTCCGTTTGGCTGGCAGAAGGGGACGAAACGGGGGAAATTCAGACATTGCAACTTTATGGTTATTCCAACCAAAGGTTTTTCTGACCAAGATCCGGCGCAAGGCGAAGCAGCGCGGCCTTTCCTTGTGTGGTGCGCGTCCGCCAACCCTTTCCACGCCCGATTGCGTCCTGCCAGGCAGCATTGAAAATGTCAGCCTGGCCATTTTCCAGGAAATAACTCACAAGACTGGCCGCCTGCAGTAAATCCTTTCTTGCCTTGGCTCGCTCGGCAACAGGCCTCTCGCCGTACACGATCAACTTGTGAACCGCGTAACGTTCTGGTGCCGGCAGATTGACGACACATGCACCCAAGTTGGAGAACACGCATCCCTGAGTAGTTTGTTCAAGGGAGAACTCCATAAACTTGAGCGGTTCAAGCGTAAGGCGAAGATTTGGCATTGAAACCGGCTTTCCGCTACGGGTCATGCTGGTCACAAAATCCAGCCGGAGCTCACGGTCATTCGGGTTGCGGTATTGCGCACCAGTCTTGCCATTGAATTCGGTAATGGGCAGCAACCCCATTTCCAGCGATTCGAGCGCGCCATGCACGTCAATACGAATATCCGCAGGCAAGGCCACCGAAACATTCGAGCCGGCGTGAGCAAAGTCCACATCAAGCGTGGCAGCCCCATCGTGCCACCGGACACCAAGCATATTGCCCAGCGCCAGAAACGCATGGGTGCCGATGAGAATACCCCCTGCGCGGAAAAATCCGTATTCGGCCAAACGCTTGATGATGCGAAAGTGCTTTGGCGCTGCGGGGGTGCATCCCGCCACAATCGCCATACGGGCAGGTGATGCAAGCGGTTTCGTCTCCTTGATTTTCTCGAAGCGCTCTACCAAAGCGCGGACGCGCTCCTTGTCCGGGCCGATGTAGGCCATCCGAAGTTTCTGATCGATGTCGCGATAGGCAAAGTACCAATATTCACGCCTCTTTACAGCACGCTTGTGGAATGTTCCCACCAGACCGGCAAGTGCATGGGTCATCTCGAATACCTGTGCTTGGCTATAAAGCTCGGCATAGGCGGTCTGAGCGGCAAGAGAGAGGTCGGCGAATCGCATGGGTTGGTTACTAAACATTTCATGATTGTGTATAGTAACCATTATCGCAGAAGAAAACAACTCTAAGGGAGACAGAAATTCTAACAGTCAGCAACTACCCGCATAGCGTATAGTTTTTTTCGCCGATGAAGATCGTGAAGCGTACCCGTTACCGGAGTCAACCGGATAAGCATTTTGTCTCTAATTGCGTACGTCCCATGGGTTAATCACTATCCCTGGCAGATCATCAAAGTGGCGGGCATTCCGCGTTGCGATTCGCGCCTTGCGGGCCAAAGCGATGCCGGCGATAAAGGTGTCGCGCATATCGACTGGTCGGCCAGCGTGTTTGCGCTGTGCCGCCAAATCAGCCGCTTGCCTTGCCGCCGATTGATCGAACAGCAGCACTCTGTTTTCAAAATCGCTTAGCAGCAGATCATCGAAACGCGCCGCCAACAGTTGACGGCGAGCCCCTTCCGGCAGTAACGCCAAGCCAAAGCGCGCCTCGAACAGCGTGATGCTGGTAATCCAGATCGACTCGGGCACTTGGTCATCTAGCCAGTTCACCACGGCTGTATCGGGTTCAGACCGCATCAGTGCGGACAGCACATTCGTATCCAGAATTATCACGGGTTAAAGTCCATCCCCGCGATTACCTGACCGTGCAACTCGGGCAAATCTTCAACGAGCCCACAACCTGCAAAGCGGGTAGCGATACGCGAACCCAGCGGGGTTGAAGAAGAGTCCGCCAGCACTGCTTTGCGCAAAATCTGGCGCGCCTCTTCTTCCATGCTCCAACCATGGAGCGATGCACGCTGCTTGAGTCCCGCTTTTACGCCATCTTCGAGATTACGCACGACGACTTGAGACATAGGACACCTCACGAGAAACAAAACGATATCACGATATCACCCCAATCAGCTTCATGCAACACCAAAATTCAGATTAAAGGGCGTTTAAAGGGGACGCTACCCTTTAAAAATGCTATTCTTCAACTATGCCAAGATTACCCAGAACAGTATTTGCCGGCCTTCCACATCATGTGACCCAG
>JANLID010000098.1 GCA_024654105.1 Gallionella sp.
CACCAACAGAATTTTCATGACGCTCCCTTTTCAAACTTTCCATGATTATCCGTCCAGCGCCCGCGCTATCGTGACATCAAGCCCCGCCAAGCAACAAGCGGATGTCATCGGCAAACCATTCGGCGCGCTGTGCGTGAGGCGCACGCAACCGTACCCTGCCTTGAGGATCGACCAAAAACGTACCGAGGCTATGATCCACATTGTATCCATATAAAGTCGGCTGCTTTTGATACCCGACATAAAACGCCTTGGTAGCCTGCGCCGTGGCCTGCTCATCGCCGTGCAATCCCAAAAATGACGGGTGAAACGCGGGCACATATTGCGCCATCATTTCCGGTGTGTCGCGCTCCGGATCAACGGTAACAAACAGCACTTGCACCCTGCCGGCATCGCTTCCCAGCAACCGTACTGCCTGCGCCAGATCAGCCAGCGTAGTGGGGCACATATCCGGGCAGTGAGTGTAACCGAAGAACAGCGCCACTGCCTTGCCGCGAAAATCCGCCAGCGTGCGCGTCTTGCCATTATGGTCGGTCAAGCGAAAATCTGCCTCGGTGAACATTGCGCTGACATCGCTGGCATGGAACGGCGACGGCAATTTGGGGTTTTCGCAACCAGCCAATAGCGCGGCCAATAACAGGATAAACAAATTACGCGGCCACATGACAACTCCCGGCCCATCCATACAAATAAAAAGTGTAACCCACTTTAATCAGGCCATACATGCCAAACCCGGCCACCAGCAATCCGGCCACCGTCCGCACACGCGGCGATTGCACCCAATGCCTGGTGCGCTCCCAGAACAGCCCGATCGCCAGCAAATTCGGCAAGGTGCCGAGGCCGAAGGCCAGCATCACCAGCGCGCCGTCCTGTACATTGCCGCTCGCCAATGCGGTGACCAGCACGCTGTACACCAGACCGCACGGCAGCCAGCCCCACAACACGCCGAGCAGCAAGGCATGTGCTGGAGTGGTGACCGGCAGCAAACCGCGTGTCAGCGGCTGGAGATATTGCCATAACACGCCGCCGAGCCGCTCGATGCGCCGCACCATGCCCCAGATACCGGCGAGATACAACCCCAGTGCAATCAACATCAAACTGGACAATGCGAACAGCAAATGTTGCACCGGCACGTCATCGCGCAACAGCAGCCCGGCTTGCCCGAGCGCGCCAACCAATGCGCCGGCAGCCATGTAGCTCGCCAGCCGCCCGCTGTTATAGGCCAGATGGAATGGCCAGTGCGCACCATGCCTGGGCAGTTGCGCAGTGAGCATGCCGACGATGCTGCCGCACATGCCGAGGCAATGCACGCCGCCGAGCAGCCCGACAAAAAACACCGCGATGATGCTGAATTCAGTCATGCGGTTTAACGTGAAACTCGCGTAGCAATTCGTTTGCTCCATCGCCCGCTTGTTCAAGCAATGCCAGATTCAGAAATGATGCAACCTCGCGTGCATCCGGCTGCTCCCGATAGGGTACGACTCCCAATAATGGCGCGCCGATGCGTTGCTGCAACGCGGCGACATTTTCATTCAACATTGCCAGATCCGCATCCAGCACATTTGCCACCCAGCCCGCCAGCGTCAGACCGCGCGCGGCAATCGCCTCCGCCGTGAGCAGCGCGTGATTCAGGCAACCCAGCCGCATCCCGACCACCAGAATAATCGGCAATCCCAACTGCGCTGCCAAATCCGCACCGTCCTGTTCGTCGTTGAGCGGCACAACAAAACCGCCCGCGCCTTCCACAATCACCACATCGGCTTGCGCATTCAACTCCGAGAACGATTTTACAATGCGCGCAAGATTGATACGGATGCCGGAGAACTGCGCCGCCAGATGCGGTGCAACAGTTTGCGCAAAGCAATATGGGTTGATCTGGCCGCCGCTGGCCAGCACATTGCTGGCGGCACGCAGTTGCCGGACATCTTCGTTTTGATCCCGGTCATCGCAACCTGCCGCTATCGGTTTCATCCCGACTACGCGCTTGCCCTGCGCGGCAAAACCGTGCAGCAATGCGCAACTGATCAGCGTCTTGCCGACCCCGGTGTCGGTGCCCGTGATGAAGTAGCTCATTTCAATTTAAACGGGGTCTGAATGATTGCCGCCCCTTCCTTCGTCATGCGCGGCTGCGGCTTCCAGGCATGGCCATACACCACCTCGTAGGTAGCGGGCAGTTTGCCTTCGCGGCGCTGCCGCTCGTAATTTTCCACCAAACACGCCCAGGCATTCTTTCCCATCAAACCTTGCCCGCGCCCCGCAGTGGCATTATGCGCGCCGATGCGCTTGAGATCGTATAACACGCCGCGCACATCGTCATAAGTCAAGGTCAGATATTCCATGTCCATCACCGGCTCGGCGAATCCGGCATGCACCAGCATGTCGCCGATGTCGTGCATGTCTGCGAAGCGGTTCAGGTGATTGTGACTATCCACGCCGCCAAACGCCTGGCGCAATTCCTTCAGTGTATCCGGCCCGAAAGTGCTGAACATCAGCAGCCCGTCCGCCTTCAGCACGCGATGCAATTCGACGAAAGCCGCAGGCAAGTCGTTGCACCACTGCAGCGCCAGGTTCGACCACGCCATTTCGACACTGTTGGCCGCCAATGGCAGGGCTTCGATATCGCCGCACACCTGCGCTTGCTGCGTGCCGCCGAACAGCTTGCGCCACCAGCCAGCATGACTGCGCGCGGCCTGCAGCATGCCGATGGCGATATCCAGCGAGACGATCTGCGCCGCCGGATACTTCTCCGCCAATTGGCGCGCACCCCAGCCCGTGCCGCTGCCCGCATCGAGGATAAACGCGGGCTGCAGCTTGATGTAAGCCAGCCGCTCCAGCATGCGCTCACACACCTCGCGCTGCAGCACCGCCGCCGCATCATAGCCTGCCGCCGCGCGGTTAAAGGCACGGCGCATCCGGCGCTTATCGATCAAAAAATCATTCATGCAGGAAGCTCGTCAGGTGTTTCATAAATTCATCCGGGTGCGACAGGAACGGCGCATGCGCCGCGCCCTTGATCGCTACCAGCCGCGCATCCGGCAGTTGCGCCGCCAGATAGTGCGCTGCCAGCGGCGGGGTGAGCGTATCACGTTCTCCGCCAATCACCAGCGCGGGTTGCCTGATGCTTGGCAACGCGCTGCGCAGATCGCAGTCGCGCAGGATTTCCAGCCCGGCTTGCAATGCGCCCAGATCCGGTTCGCCGCGGCTCAATAACGCGCTGCGCAATGCCACCAGCAGCTCGCGCTCCCGCTCGCTGCCGCGCACTTGCAACGCGAGAAAGCGCTGCAACGTCAGCGCGTAATCCTGTTGCAGCGCAGCGGCGAATTCCGCCAGCTTCTCCGCCGCCATCGCGCATTCCCAGCCCGGTCGTCGCACGAAACACGGTGTGCTCGCCACCAGCACCAGGCGACTTATTTGTTGCGGGTGGCGCAGCGCCCAGCGCAGCGCGACTTGTCCGCCCAGCGACCAACCGCATACGGTGAGCGGCTCGTCGAATTGTGCGGACAACGCTTCAACAGTTTCGAGTAGGATGGGTTGAGCGCAGCGATACCCATCGTCAATATCCGGCGCATGATGGGTTTCGCTGCGCTCAACCCATCCTACATTTGACGCACTAAACCCGTGCCCCGGCAGATCCACCGCCAGTACCCGAAAATGCTCCGCCAATCGTTCCGCGACACCGCCCCACATACCGCCGTGCATACCCCAGCCGTGGATCAGCAGCAGCGGTGCGCCGCTGCCATAACTGTCAACGTGCAGGGCAGCCATTTGCACCCTCAATAATGAAACCTGCCATGCACGTTTTCCTCACCCCAACCCTCTCCCGCAAGCGGGAGAGGGAGCAAGCGAATCGCTGCGCGAATTCTTTGTTACTGTGCAAGCTCATGC
>JANLID010000143.1 GCA_024654105.1 Gallionella sp.
GGCCTGACCTGAGAGGTATCGTCCACTCGGAAATCAAGCAATACCGACAGCGTTGCGAGCGAGTTTGGATAAGAAAACCCCTCTACCGTCAAATCGCCAGTCCCAAAACCGAAATCTGACGACGAGGCTATCAAAATTCTATCGTCGGTCCCGTCGAAAAGGATGCTGCTGGTAAGTCCTGTTGGGGCCTGAGCGGTGTCGTATTGCGTATTCCCAGCTGGCGTGAGAGTGTGGTTTGAATCTGACTGATCGTCGAATGTCGTTGTCCCATCTGCCGCATTGTCATTAAACGCGAGCAGAGTTACGCTAGCCCACGATGGATCACCGCCAGCAGCCGCATTCCTCGCGCTCGCCTGCATCCCGTTCGCAATCAGGTTCTGCGTCGGGCTCAGTTGAATGCCGCCAGCGATTCTCATGAGTGCTCTACCCCGAAGCAGTGCAGGGCTTTCATTGAACGCTCACCTGCGCCCCGGTAATTTGGCCTTCGGCGTTCTTTCTGATCGTACCCAAGGACACCGACTTTGGCCTTTGCATCTCGGCGAGAATCGCCTGCTGCGTGGCCAGAAGTTGCTGCAGGGCATCGGTCATCATCTGGCCCATCTTCTGCATCCCACCGCCCATCATCTGCATGCCCTCCATCACCTGGGGCATCATCGCGACATCCTTGTAATTCGGGTCCGACGCCAAGCGCATGTCGTCCTCGCGGTCCATGGTTTGCTGCTTCATCTGCATCTCGCGCTCGGTCTTTTGCGACTCTTGTTCGAGTTTCTTCTGTTGGCACTCGCAATCGAATTCTGCCGCGACGCGCTTGATCTCCATTTCTGCCGTGGCTTTTTTTCGCGCCAGTCGCGCCTCTTCCTCAATTTTCCAAGCAGACAGGCGCAATTCCTCTTGGTCGCTTTCGCTCTGAAACCGTAGTTCCGTCATCTTCGCTTCATGCTGGCTTTGAATCTTTGCCACATTGGCAGCTTCGCCAGCCTTGGCTTTCTGCAATTCCTGCCCCATCAATTGCATCTGCTGCTGCATCTCGGTCACCTTCTGGATGACCGCAGGCGGAATCTGCGGTTGGCCTTCCTCAGGACTCTGTAGTTGCGGCGGAAGCATGGCTTTGAGCATCCGCACCATTTCCTCGGAGCCGTGAAAGTCCGAGTTTTTCACCGCGAGATAGCGCATCACGGCAGCGGACATCGGATCCTTGGCGCTGTTGGCCAGTTCGGTCAGAACCGTAACGGCTTCTTGTCTTGCGGTGGCGTAGGATGGGCCGGTGCTGGAGATCACGTCGAAGCGCCCGACTCCAAGGTTGTAAATCCGCTTCACGCCCTCTGCTGTCCTGATGTCCCTGCTGGATTGCGTCTGTTCCGGGTCTACCGTGATGGAAGAAGCCGTACCGTCCTCACCGATGATTCTCAAGACCCTGCGGGTGTCGTAAATTTTAGGGGCGAGGTCAGCAATGATCCGTCCCCCATGCCGTATGGAAAGCGAAAGGTTATCGGGAAAATGCAGCGTTCCGGTATCGGACTCCTTGGCAAGAGCCAGGATGGCTCTCCCGGATTGCTGACTCTCGGATTCGCCTACTGAGGCCTTGTACATCCCCAGAGCACTCTTGACGTTACGCTCCAACGTCGCAAGCATGTTGACCATCGCCACTTCGATGGGGGCTGGCTCCACTCTTTTCGGGGGCGGCAGGAGATTCCCGCCGACATCAACGGCCTTGTAGGTGAGAACGGCACGATTATCCTTGTTGGCGCGCTTCCATTCCTCTTCGTGGCCCTCCATCTGGCCTTCGGCGGCAACGAACGGGGACTTCGGAGCAAGCCCGATCTTCTCGGTGATCGAGGAAATCCAGTAGTTGTATGCCCTCAAACTGTCTTTGGCGGGACGCACCAAGCCCCACATGATCCGTTTGCCGTCAACAAAGGATTCCTTGCCGACCACTTCGACGATGGGTACGTACTTCCCCGCCCAGTCGCGTTCCTCGAGTATTTCAGCTCCGGTAGCCTTACACCACTTCACCCGTTGTGATTCGGAGGTGCGCGTTTTCTTTATCGCGGGTCCTTTGCTGTCATGGTCCTGTGCAAATACAGTCTGGCCGTCCTCAAGAAACAGCAGCTCTCGTTTTTCGTACTCGGTATAGAAATATTCGACCACGGTGATGGTGTTCTCCGTGATCCACGTGGGTTGCTCGCCCAGCCCGTCAAAATCCTCCTTGGCTATTTTCGCCTTGGGATACTGACGCTTGAAATCATCCAACTGCACTTGCTCGAACACCCAGCCTTTCTTGGCGTCCGAGCCATCCGGCATGATGTGGGACCCCAGATACACGGAAAACGTGTTCGGAATACGCTTGATCAGGATTTCCTGGTCGAAGCTGTCATCAGAGACGTAGTCGGTCGTAATGCGAAAATACCCAAGACCCACCTGTACGGCGGACTGTCCGGCCGTTTCGTAGGCGACTTGGGCGGTGGAAAGTTCCTCGATATTCCTTGCCAATCCCTGGAAGACCTTTGCGGTTTCTATATCGGCCTTGTCGTCCACCGGGCGATACTTGATGGATTTGCGGTTCTGCCGTTCTTCGTTGACGACCTGGGTGACGTATTGGTTAATCTGGTCAGCGGTCAGACAGGGCCTTGGTCCATTGGGGTCATTTTCCCGGTCGCTCCGGATCTTCGCGTCCCACTGATCCAGGGTCACAAAACGAAGATCATCCAGCATGTTCGAGCGCACTTCGGTTTCAGCTTCTATCGCAGCCCTGAGCCCATCACGCAGTTCCTTGAGAAGTGCTTTGCTCATGCTATAATTTCGCAAATGGACCGTCGCACTTTCCTTCGAGTCGTCATTTCACTATCGGCCGCCGCGACAGTCCCGGTAACCTTTCTGGTTGATGCAAAAGAGGCGCTTGCTCCTGATCTTTTGCAAGTAGGCCTGATCAGAGAAACCATCTCTTCCGCTATCGAACCCAATTGTTTGTTAGCGCGTTTTGACGTGCTTATGGGCAGAAACGGGATACCCGTAGAACAATTCTCCGTAGATTTCAGGTTAAAGACGCTCGAGGAAGTCGAGTCCAGAAGGCAAGCCGCCAAGGAACTGATCGAACAGGATATGGCGGATAACGGCTTTACTTGGCGCGATCTGATACCGCTTCCTGCAATTCCTAGGTACCGTTCTGTGGCGTAACTCATGCCATCCACGCAACCGACGCATTAGATCGTGCCGTAGGCGGGGGGATGTACTCTTCCTTCACTTCCTTCGGCCAGATCAGAGTCAAATCGGGCTCGCAGATGCGCGCCAAAGCATCCAGCATGTCATCGTGTATGCCCACCGGGAAGGCCATGTACTCTTCTTCAATGAACGAGTGCACCAGATCCACCGTGCTCTTTTGCCAGTCGGTGACGTGCAGCGTTTTCGGCAGCCAGATGCGCCCCGCCTCGAACAACGGCAGCAACCGCTTGATGCGGTCCTGCTTGGAGGTCTGACCACCCACTTCGGTGATTTGAAAGCGGTAGTTCTCCTGTTCCATGCGGGACTGGAAGTGCTCGATGTCACTCATCAAGCCGTACTTTTCGTAGCGCACCTGTTTCGGCTTGTACTTGCGATGCAGCCAGAACATCCTGTCGCCGCGCTCTTTCAGATTCAGCCGATCGCGCACTTCTGGCACGCAGTAGTAATTGCTGTCCGTGCCAAGACCTACCGCCCAGCCCGCGGTGTAGTCATTCGATTTCTTTTTCGAGGAGGCCGAATCGAAACATAGATACCAGTTCAGTTGCGCAGCGCTCACACGTGTGTAGTGACGTAACCACTCGCGCTTGAAGCCCTGCAGTGCGTCCGCCTTCGGGTTCAGGAGAATCTGAGCTGCGTAGGTGTACGGCCCCATGTCGCGGCGCTTCTGAAGGTGCGTCTCATCGGGCCAGTACACCGACTCACCATCTTCTGTTCCGCCGGCGCGCCCGGGATGCTCGCGCGCCAGAGCCGTACCGCGATCGATCACCGTGCGGTAAGCGTCATTGAAGTGCCAGCGCGTACCGGCGAATCTTTTCAGGCCACCGGGCGTTACCCCAAGGTTGTAGGACTCCTCAAGGCGCTGCATCGTCTTCGCGATCATCTCGGGTGTGGTTACGCTCGCCTGCACCACGATATCGTCGTAGAGCAGCACCCGGAAGTGCTTCGAGACCGGCTGCCCGTCCACCAGACCCCATGCCTCGATCGTCGCCTCGTTCGGGTTGGACTTGCGCCTAACGATGATCCCGTCGTCCTCGCTCCACTTCGGCGCCTGCTTGATGTCTGGCCCCCACAGCACATCGGGAAACGCCGCGTGCAGCGTCTTGTTTTCCTCAAACTCGCGCATGATCTGGCGCAGGAACGCCTTGGCGATCGGGCGGGTGTGCGAGAACAGTCCAAACGTAATGTCCGGGTCGTTCAGGATGTCCTGGATCGTGAGCCCGAAGGTGATAATCGAGCTTTTGAAATGCTCACGCGCCCACAGGTCCAGATACCCGTTCGGCGCCGCTTCGACCTCGCGACAGCGCGCGTAGGCGAACTCATTCAGCATGTCGGCGCGCTTGCAAACCCGCGCGAGCAGATAAAACAGGTCCGCGCATACGAGCAGGCGCACCACCTGATTCATTTTTTTCGCGCGCTCGCCCCAGGATTCGAGCTCGCCCCAGATTTCGAGTGTTTCGGCGAGCGTTGCGGCGCGAAGCCGTGCAGACAGGCCTGGGGCGGACCCGCTCATATCTCCCCGTCCCAGGGCGCTGCCGACTCAGGCGAACGGATGCTGACCGGGTCATCCGCAATGGAGTCCTGAGCCGGCGCGCATCCGATCTGAGCCAGAACCGTCAACTCGGGCGTCACGTCGATTTCGCGCGGCCTCTGCCCACTCAGGCGCGCGGCGAGCGCCAGCAAATCCGCATCGAACACAATCACCATGCTCCCCGGCACCGAATTATCGGAGCGCCCATAACGTTCCGGGTGCCACGCCTTCGCCGCATTCACCCGGGCCGTGATGCGCAGCCGATCGCGCTTCTCGTCCGGGTAGACCTCCGACCCATCCGGCAGCTTCACCGGCACCACCCCGTCAGCAATCGGGATGATCTCCTGAGCGCGCAACTCACCATGCACCTCAAGCGCCCGCTCGTAGCGCTCCCGGTAGTGCGCCTCAACCCACGTCCCCAGCACCCCAGGCACCACGCAATATTCCTCGGCAATCCCCGCCAGCCGCCCCCCACTCGCCACACGGTCGAAAACACCGTCCCACCACTCGGCGTCCATTTCCGCGAGGATCTGGCGCGAGCGACGGGTCAGAGGCTGGCCAGCCACCTCGTCACCTGTAGGACTGTCCCATGCTCTCCTTATACACAGTACCACGTAGCAATACAACTTCACTACGTGGCGGTACGGCCTCAGAGACCGCAGGAAGCCCATCGACAGGCTGGGCCTACCAAAAAAAAATTTGCGGAGCGCGAAAGGAAAAAGGATGGGGACCCCTTCGACCACCCGGGGCCTCGATCGGCGGAAAGGATGGCCACCCCTCTCGCCAGGGCTGGACCTCGACCTGTCGAATGCGATTTAACAGAATGGATATTGTGCGTCTCGCACTGCAGCAATG
>JANLID010000111.1 GCA_024654105.1 Gallionella sp.
ATGATGGTAAGCGTAATCTTGCTCCCTGGTTTGCCGCGCATACGCTTCACTGCATCGTTCAGCGTCATGCCTTTGATCAAAGTGTCATCCAGTTTGATAATCAAATCGCCGCTCTTGATTCCGGCGTGATAGGCCGGGGTGTCTTCGATAGGGGAAATTACTTTTACCAATCCATCTTCCATGCCGACTTCAATGCCCAAGCCACCGAATTCACCCTGTGTGCCGACTTGCAACTCCTTAAATGATTCCGCGTCGAGATAGGCGGAGTGGGGGTCGAGACCGTTCAACATGCCGTTGATGGCTTCGGTAATTAGTTTTTTATCGGTGACGGGTTCGACGTAGTCACTCTTGATGCGGCCAAAAACTTCTGAAAAGGCGCGCAGTTCCTCAATCGGTAGTGGCGTTGCGAGCGTTTCCTTGTCGGCGATCGCGGCAAAATGCAGGCTGACCGACACGCCGGCAACCAGACCCAAACTGACCAAACCTGCTTTTTCCAAAAAACGCATAATTTCCCCAAAGTTATTTCGTAGCCACCCAGTTCATCGGGTCAAGCGGCTTGCTTTTATGGCGCAGCTCGAAGTATAAACCGGAATCCTTGTTGCCGCCGCTATTCCCGACTGCCGCAATGGTGTCACCGCCGCGTAGCATCTCTCCGACTTGCTTGAAAAGTGTTTCGTTGTTGGCGTACAAACTCATATAACCCTTGCCGTGATCGACAATCAGCAGATTGCCGAAGCCGCGCAACCAGTCTGCAAACACGACTTGTCCGGCGGCAACCGCTTTGACAGGTTGCCCGGCAGAAGTTCTCAGAAACAAGCCTTTCCACAGCACAGTGCTGTCGGGCCGCGATGTGCCGAACCGGTTGGTGACTTCCCCTTTTACCGGCAATGCCAGCTTGCCTTTAAGCTGATCAAACGGGCTGCCGTCGAAGTGGTTATCTGGCAGGTTGTCATTACGGAATAACGAGCCGGATTTCGGCTGCGCGAGCATTTTAGCCAGTTTGTCGACCAGTTGCGCAAGACGGTTTTCATTATGCTGAAGTTGCTTGATCTCGCGGCGTTGTTGGCGCAGTTGTTGCGAGATATTGCCCAATACCTGTTGCCGTGCGCGCTGTTCTTTTTCCAGTATCTTTTTTTGTGCTGACTGTTCCGTGCGTAATGATGTCAATTCGGCCCGTTGCTGGCGTGTAGCCATGCTGAGCGCATTCAGCGCGGCAAGGTCGTCGCGTAAGGCGGTGAGCCAGTTTGCGCGGTCGTGTGCGATGTATTGGTAATATCGCAAATCGCGGGCAACCTGGTTGGGATTCCGGTTGTTCAGCAATAGCTTCAGATACTCCTGTTTTCCACCGAGGTATTGCTGATACAACAGTCTGCCCAGCAGAACCTGTTGTTCCGCCATGCCAGATGTCAGACGTTGTTCCTGTTTTTGCAGGTCGTTGAGCTTCTCGTCGGCTGTGCGTTGCTGCGCAGCGAGTTCGGCGAGCTTGCGGTTGCTGTTGCTGATTGCCCGTTCGGAATCACGCAGTGCATCGGCGGCTTCGGATTTTGATTCGCTGGTTTTTTCCAGCTCGCGCTGCATCGCGGCGATATGCTCGCGCAGGTTTTCCAGTTCTTCCTGCCGGTCGGCAGATGCCGCACAACAGAAGACAGAGGACAGAAGACAGAGGACAGAAAACTGAAAAAACCTGTGGCGTAGCCGCACTACAATCTGTCTTTTGACTTCTATCTTCTGCCATCTGATAGTGGCGTAGCCAGACGACAATCTGTCATCTGTCATCTGTTTTCTATCATCTGAATCAAGCTGTGTCCGGTCATTTCAGGCGGTTGCGGCAGACCCATCATGGTCAGCAGGCTGGGAGCAATGTCCTGTAGCGCGCCGCCTTCATGCAGATTGGCTTTACGCCCGATGTATATGAAGGGCACCAAATTCAGGGTATGCGCGGTATGCGCCTGCTGCGTGGCGCGATCCAGCATTTGTTCGGCATTGCCGTGATCGGCGGTGATGATGACTTCACCGCCGATGAAGTGCATCGCTTTAACCGCACGACCGATGCAGATGTCCAGCGCCTCGATAGCCTGGGTGGCGGCCTTCATGTTGCCGCTGTGCCCCACCATGTCGCCGTTGGCGTAGTTGCAGATGATGGCTTGATATTGGCGGCTCAGAATCGCAGCCTCGAGCTTGTCGGTCACTTCAAACGCGCTCATTTCCGGTTTAAGGTCGTAAGTCGCGACTTTGGGCGATGGGACAAGAATACGATCTTCGCCGGGGTAGGGCTGTTCCCTGCCGCCACTGAAGAAGTAGGTGACATGCGCATATTTTTCGGTTTCGGCGATGCGCAACTGTCTGAGCCCCAGGCTTGAAATATATTCGCCGAAGCCGTTGCGGATGGGTTCGGGAGTATAGGCGCAGGGCAAGTGGAAGCCTTCGCCATAGCTGCTCAGCGTAACGAAGCTGGCGAGCCTGGGCCGGCAGGCACGGTTGAATTCGCTGAACGCATCATTGGTCAAGGCGCTGGTGATTTCACGGGCACGGTCGGCGCGGAAATTCATGAAAACCGCCACGTCGCCGTCTTGCATGGCGGCAGCTTGTGTGCCAATCGGGATGATCGTGGTTGGTTTGACGAATTCATCCGACTCGCCGCGCGCATAAGCCTGTTCCAGTCCGCTTAACGCATTCGTTGCGGTAAATTCGGCGTGTCCCCGGGTAAGTAATTCGTAAACGGGCTGCACGCGTTCCCAGCGATTGTCGCGATCCATTGCGTAAAAGCGGCCGACAATACTGGCGATTTGCCCGACACCCAGTGAGGCGCATTTCTCCTGCAGCAATTGCAGTGATTGAGCTGCGCTCTTTGGGGGGGTATCGCGTCCGTCCAGAAAAGCGTGCAGATAGACCTTTTTCACCCCGGCGCGCGCCGCCATTTCCAGCATGGCGAAGATATGATTTTCGTGGCTGTGTACGCCACCCGGAGAGAGCAACCCCATGATATGCAATGCACTATCGTTCTGTCCGGCCAGCGCAACCGCCTTGCTCAAAGCCGGGTTGCTGAAGAAGCTGCCATCCTCGATTGCCACATCGACGCGGCTCAGGTCATGATATACCACGCGCCCGGAACCGATGTTCAAATGCCCCACTTCCGAATTGCCCATTTGTTTGGAAGGCAGGCCGACAAATTTTTCCGAAGCGTTAATCAGGGTGTGGGGGTAATCGCGCCAAAGGGCGTCCCAGTTGGGTTTGCGCGCAGCCAGAACAGCGTTGAAATCGGCCTCCTCACGGTAACCGAAGCCGTCCAGAATAAGCAGCAAGACAGGGGTGACATTCATTAATGTAGAATATAAGCGGATGATGATTTTACGTGGGTACATTTTAGCCGATTTCGCCGCGCTTGGTGCGGGGCTTGGCAGGTTGGCAGGGAACGGAACATGGCAAAAAAGTTGATTGACAGAGAGGAAGACATTCATCTGGCGGCGCAGGCCATCAAGGCGATCGCCCATCCGTTGCGGCTGAAGATTCTGTGCGTCCTGGGCGACGGAGAGATCAGTGTGCAGGATATCGTCGAGCAGGTGGGCACATCCCAGAGCAACATCTCGCAGCATCTGGCGATTCTGCGCGACAAGGGTGTGCTGGCGACACGCAAGGATGCAAACCGTGTGTATTACCGCATCGGCGATTTGCGCACACTGAAGCTGGTCGGGATGATGCGCGATGTATTCTGTGCGGCATGAGGGTTGCTTTTTATTATTAATATTAGTATATTCTAATATGTTAAAATTCTCTTAAGGTGGGCGCAGTGAAGAAATTCTGGATTTTCTGCTTTCTGCTGCCGGGCGTTGTGACCGCCCATGCCGCCGGGCAACTTGACGTGGCGACCGCACAGTATCGCGAGGTGGCGCAGACTTACAGTGTCGATGGCTTGGTGGAGGCAGTTCACCAGTCAACCGTGTCCGCGCAAATCAGCGGCCGCGTCAAGGAAGTCAATTTTGATACGGGAGACCATGTCAAAAAAGGCCAGGTGATTCTGCGCATTGATGAGCGCGAAGCGTTGCAGGCCTTGGCGGGCAGCCAGGCGCAGGTATTTCAGGCGCAGGCCAATATGCAGAACGCCAAGGCGGCTTATGAGCGAGCCCGGCAATTGTTTGCGCAAAAATTCATCAGCCAGGCGGCGCTCGACAAGGCGCAGGCCGACTACAAGGTAGCATTGGCGCAAGCCGCAGCCAGTGAGTCGGGTGCCGGGCAGGCCAGCCTTGCGCACGGCTATACGGCGGTGATTGCGCCCTACAGCGGAGTGGTATCCGCGCGTCTGGTGGAAGTCGGCGAAATGGTGATGCCGGGCAAACCCTTGATGACCGGTTTTGATCCAGCCGAAATGCGCGTGGTGGCAAGTGTGCCGCAGTCCAAATTGGCGGATATTGGCGTGCGTCCTGATGCGATGGTGGAAGTGCACTCGCTGAATCGCTGGATTAAGCCTGTATCAACGATCGTGCAGCCGGTTGCCGATGCGCGCACACATAGCACACAAGTACGCGTGTACCTGCCAAAAAATGAAACAGGGATTTATCCTGGCATGTTTGTGCATACGCATTTTGTGGTGGGCAAGGCCAATAAACTGGCCATCCCCGCGAGTGCCGTGTTGCGCCGCAGCGAGGTGGTTGCGGTGTATGTGGTGGATAAGAAGGGGAATGTGAAATTGCGTCAGGTGCGGATTGGTGATGCGGTTGCCGATGGCGCAGTAGAGGTGCTGGCGGGACTGAATCCGGGCGAGGCAGTAGCGCTGGATCCGGTCAAGGCGGGCATGGCGCAGAAGACAGAGGACAGAAGACAGAAGACAGCGGAAGGCGCAGGGAAATAACGGATACGATAGGAAAAATCAGGATGGGTATCTCCGGGCGTATCGCCAAATATTTTCTGCATTCACAGATGACTCCGCTGCTGGCGCTGGTTGCCGTGCTGCTGGGGGTTTTTGCGATACTGGTGACGCCGCGCGAGGAAGAACCGCAGATCAACGTAACCATGGCGAACGTGCTGGTCTCCTATCCAGGCGCATCCGCCAGAGACGTGGCACAGATTGTGGCGACGCCCGCCGAACAGGTGCTGGCGCAGATTGCAGGCGTGGATCACGTGTATTCCGTGTCGCAGCCGGGCATGGCGATTATTACCGTGCAATTCAAGGTGGGGGAAGAGCATATCCCCTCGCTGGTAAAACTCTACGATGTCGTACATTCCAATGCGGACTGGCTGCCGCAAACGCTGGGTGTGGGTCAGCCCATCATCAAGGCCAAGGGTATCGATGACGTTCCGATGGTTGCGTTGACCCTGTGGCGCGAACAGGCAACCGGTGGTGGCCTTGAACTGACCCAGGTGGCGCATGCCATCGAGGCTGAGCTGAAGCGCGTCCCCGGCACGCGGGAAGTGAACACGCTGGGCGCGACGCAGCGCATGGTGCGCGTGTTGTTGAGCCCGGAAGACCTGAATGCCTACCAGCTCACGATGCAGGACGTGCGCGCCGCACTGCAGTCTGCCAATGTGTCGCAGAACGCCGGAAATCTGGTGCAGGGCAACCGCGAGTTATTGGTGCAGACCGGCAGTTTTCTGAGCGATGCCAGCGAAGTGAGGCAGTTGGTAATCGGTGTGGCTGACGGCAGACCGGTGTTTCTGCGCGATGTCGCCGAGGTACGGGATGGCGCAGACCAGCCGAATAGCTATGTGTGGTTCGGCACCGGTGTCGCCGCCGGGGACAAGCAGATCAAGGCCAAGGGCAAATTTACCGCAGTGACGGTGGCTGTTACCAAGAAACCGGGCGCCAACGCCGTGGAGATTGCCAACAAACTGATGCTGCGCGTGGACGAGCTCAAGGGCAGCGTCATTCCGGATGACGTGCAGGTCAGCATCACGCGCAATTATGGCGAGACCGCCAACGACAAGGCGATGAAGCTGATCCAGAAGCTGCTGTTCGCCACTTTCGCAGTGGTCGCGCTGGTATGGTTCGCCATGGGACGGCGCGAGGCATTGGTGGTCGGCATCGCGGTGCTGCTGACATTGGCGGCAACCTTGTTCGCCTCGTGGGCATGGGGCTTCACGCTGAATCGGGTATCGCTGTTCGCGCTGATTTTTTCCATTGGAATATTGGTTGATGACGCAATCGTTGTGGTTGAAAACATTCATCGCCATCGTTTGATGGCGATGAATGTTAAGCCCGACTCGTCGGACGGCCAAAACCAGAATATCCATCGCCGGCACGCCCTGGCACCGCATCAGTCCCTGGCGGAAATCATTCCCGAAGCGGTGGATGAAGTGGGCAGCCCCACTATCCTGGCAACCTTCACGGTGATTGCGGCGCTCCTGCCGATGGCGTTTGTCAGCGGCCTGATGGGGCCATACATGAGTCCGATTCCGATCAACGCCAGCATGGGGATGCTGATCTCGCTGGCGGTGGCGTTCGTCATCACACCGTGGCTGGTGTACCGCTTCGCCGGAGCGCACCACGGCACTGTACAGAATGAACAGAACACCGGGATCGACCGCTTCTTCCGCGAGCGGCTCGGCCCGTTCCTTAATGGAGCACATGGCAAGCCGGCGCGTCGCAAGCTGTGGCTTGGCATTCTCGCCGCGCTGATGCTGGCGTCGTCATTGGCGGTGGTGAAGCTGGTGGTGCTGAAGATGTTGCCGTTCGATAATAAGTCGGAATTCCAGATCGTGGTGGACATGCCCAGCGGCACAGCGCTGGAACAGACCAACGCGGTGCTGCATGAAATTGGCGACTATCTCGCGACCGTGCCGGAGGTGACCGATTATCAGGCATACACCGGCACGGCCTCGCCGATCAATTTCAACGGCTTGGTGCGCCAGTATTATCTGCGCAGTGCCGCCGAGCAGGGCGACATCCAGGTGAATCTGCGCGACAAGCATCATCGCGACCGCAGCAGCCACCAGATCGCCACTGCCGCTCTGGAGCCGGTGCAGAAAATCGCCCGGCGCCGGGGCGCAAAGGTAAAAATCGTCGAGGTGCCGCCCGGGCCGCCGGTGATGTCGCCGATCGTGGCGGAAATTTATGGGCCGGATTATGAAGGCGCGCGTCAGGTGGCCGGCAAGGTGCGTGAACAGTTCGCCAAAACCGGAAATATTGTCGGCATCGACGACACTGTTACTGAGCCCGCGCCGAAGCTGCTGTTGCATGTACTGCAGAGCAAGGCCGCGTTGCTCGGCGTTGCGCCGCATGACATTGTGGACGCGATTGGCATGGCGCTGTCCGGTCAGGAGGTCGCTTCGCTGCACGACGAGAATGCCAAGTATGCGCCGCCGTTGCGCATCGGCCTGCCGCCAGAGCGACGCAGCCAGATCGATGAGGTGTTGAAGCTCAAGGTGCGCGCGCGTGACGGCGTACTGGTGTCGCTGTCCGAAGTGGTGCGGGTGATTCCTGCGCAGCGTGATTATCCGATCCATCACAAGGATTTGCTGCCGGTGGTGTATGTGTTCGGCGATATGACAGGCGAGCTGGACAGCCCGCTGTATGGCATGTTCGGCATCAACGGCAAGGTCGGCGGCATGGCGCTGGAACAGGGCGGTACGCTGGAACCATACTTCTTCCAACAACCGTCCGATCCCTATTCCGGGTACGCGCTGAAGTGGGATGGTGAATGGCAAGTGACCTTCGAGACTTTTCGCGACATGGGCATCGCCTACGGCGTGGGATTGATCCTGATCTATCTGCTGGTGGTGGCGCAATTCAAGAGCTACGTTGTGCCGCTGGTCATCATGGCGCCGATCCCGCTCACCATCATCGGGGTGATGCCGGGACATGCGCTGTTCGGCGCGCAGTTCACCGCCACCTCGATGATCGGCATGATCGCGCTGGCCGGCGTCATCGTGCGCAACTCAATCCTGCTGGTGGACTTCGTCAATCTACAGTTGCGGGATGGCGTGGCGTTGCAACAGGCGGTGGTCGCCGCTGCCGGCGCGCGCGCCAAACCAATTCTGCTCACCGGGTTGGCGGCGATGCTCGGCGCGCTGTTCATTCTTGACGACCCGATCTTCAATGGCCTTGCGCTGTCCCTGATATTCGGCATCCTCGTTTCCACCTTACTGACATTGGTGGTGATCCCGGTGTTGTACTACGCCACGCTGCATAAAAAATTCCAGTAAAATCACCGTCAACCACATTTTAGAATCCGCGCCAGTGCCTGATCTACGATATATTTTTAGCGATTGAAATAACTTAATTGAGTGGAAGCGTCATGC
>JANLID010000145.1 GCA_024654105.1 Gallionella sp.
AAGAGACACTAAACCTGCCAAGCATGTGCTGTTTTGGAGCGGACAGTACGCCCTAGCTCATTGAAATGCAACGGGGTTTTGAGGGGAGACCTCAGGGTCAGGTTCGAATTGTTTTGAAGAAGAGGTAGTTAGGGTAGGGTTGGGGGTAGGGTGCGTTCCACGCACCAACTAAACATGGCGGCATAAATAGCACCGCTCTTTCTTGCCTTTGGGGAAGTTGGAAGTTAAGCTTGACCGAGCGTTATTTGGTAAGGAGGGTGTTGATGTCAATCGCAGAACAAATTTTTGAAGTTGCCAAACCGTTGCCGGAATCTTTGGCGCTGGAAGCGCTGCATTTTATTGAATACTTGAGCAGCAAAAATGCGGATCGCGCGGAGATGTCCGACCTGACACGCGCGCAAGAAACAGTGATGAAACACGTCTGGGATAATCGGGATGACGAGGTTTGGAATGATGTTGAAACGTTCTGACATCGTCCAGATCCCTTTCCCATTTTCCGACCTGACTCACCAAAAGCGTCGCCCGGTGTTGCTGCTTACCGCCCCGGATGCTTTTGGTGATTTCCTCGCTGCGGCAGTCACATCTCAGGCAGGGCATGATGATGCCATTTCGCTACAGGACGACGACATTATGGAAGGCCGATTGCCGAAAGCAAGTTGGATACGAGCCACGAGGCTGTTCTCTCTGAATCGTGACGCTGTCATAGTTACGTTGGGAAATCTCAAACCGGAAGCGTTTGATCGCATCCACGGAGAAATTTGTGTGAGGCTTGGTTGTAAGCCTTGCAAATAAACGTGGCGCCAAGAAGCATATGAGATTGACTACGAACCATTAGATAACTAATTTTTAACGCAGCTATTTGGGGAAGAACGCAAGACGGGTGGAGCACAGCGCGGAGCCCGATCATCAAGGTTCATCAATCTCCGATAAGTTGCACTGCTTTACCCGTCCTGTGACGACTACTGGTTTTTATTTGAAGCGATAATTCTGGAGAACTCTTATGACTGCATTAAATGTTGCACAAAAAATCCTTCTGGCCAATGCGGCCGGAGGTTTGGCCCAGCTTCCTGAACAGGGTCAACCACTGGAAATCCAGTTCACCCACACTCTCTATCAGGACGCCACCGGCACGGCCGCCGCGCTCGCCTTCGAGAAAATGGGCGTGGATCGGGTGAAGACCACCGCCGTCATCGTGGTGGATCACAAGACCCTGCAAGTCGGCTACATTGACGGCGACGATCATCGTTACCTCGAAACCTTCAGCAAGAGATACGGCTGCTGGTTTTCGCGCGGCGGCAACGGCATCTGCCATAGCGTGTTTCTGGAGGACTTCGCGGTACCCGGCAAGTCGGTGCTCGGTTCCGACTCCCACACCACCAACGCCGGCGGCATGGGTATGCTGGCGCTGGGGGCGGGTGGCACCGATGTGAGCTTTGCCATGGCAGGCACCTCCTACAAGATCGAAATGCCGCAAGTGGTGGAAGTGCGCCTCACCGGCGCGCTGCATCCGGGCGTGCTCGCCAAGGACGTGATCCTGAACGTGCTCAAGGTCATCGGCATCAAGGGCAACAAGGACATCTGCCTGGAATACACCGGGCCGGGACTGAAGAGCCTGAATGTCACCGATCGCGCCACGGTCGCCAACATGGGAACCGAGGGCGGCGTCGCCTTTTCGATCTTCCCTTCCGACGATATTACCAAGGCTTACCTCGAAGGGCGCAAGCGCGCGGGCGACTTCAAGCCGCTGGCCGCCGATGCGGGCGCAACTTATTCGCGCACCGTCGAGATCGACCTGTCGTCGCTGGAGCCCACCATCGCGCTTTACCCGAAACTGAAATCCATGGAGCCCGTATTCAGGCATGCCGGAATGCCCATTGATGCGGTGTTCATCGGCAGTTGCACCAATTCCAACTACGAAAACCTGGCCCGTGTCGGCGAAATTTTGCGCGGCAAAAAAGTCAAAGTCGATACCGCCATCGCGCCCGGCTCGCAAGCCATCGCACGCCAGTTGGCGGCGGCAGGTTATCTGGAAATTTTCTATGCCGCCGGTGTGCGCATCATGGAAAACGCCTGCTCCGCGTGTATCGGCCAGGGCTTCAGCCCACCCAGCAATGGCGTGATGCTATCCACCGCCAACCGCAACTTCGCCGGCCGTTCGGGAACCGAGAGCGCTGCCGTGCATCTGGTCAGCCCGGTTACTGCCGCAGCCAGCGCCGTGATGGGTTGTATTACAGACCCGCGCACTCTGTTCAAAGGCGACCTTGCCTTCAAGCAAGTTCCGCCGGTGGTCGACATGGGTGCCTATACCGCGCCGCTGCCGCCCGCGGAAGCCGCCAAGGTGGTGATGCGCTACGGCCCCGACATTGCGCCGCTGCCGACGCTGGATCCATTACCGGCGAAACTGGCAGGCGAAGTCATGCTCAAGCTCGGCGACGAAGTTACCACCGACCTGATCCAGCCGGCCGGAAAATATCTGGCGCTGCGTTCCAATGCGGACGAGTACGCCAAACAGGCGACCTTTATCCAGGCCGACAAGACTTTCAGCGCAAGGGCTGCGGCGGTGCGCGATGCGGGCGGTCATGGTTTCATCGTGGCCGGTGACGGCTACGGCATGGGCAGCTCGCGCGAGCACGCCGGACTGTGTCCGCGTATCCTGGGGATACGCGCCATCGTGGCCAAGGGTTTCGAGCGCATCCACCTCGCCAACCTCGCCAACTTCGGCATCCTGGGGCTGACCTTCGAAAACCCGGCTGATCTTGACCGTGTCGAGCAGGGCGCCAAAGTGTCTCTCGATACTTCCGGACTGGAAAGCGGCAAACTCAAACTGGTGGTGAGCGGCGTCGGCGAGATTCCTCTCAAGCTCGCACAAGGGAAGGAAGATATACCGATGATCCGGGCAGGCGGAGCGCTTTCGTTGTTCGCCAGCCAGATGAAGGCCTAGGATTAACAATTGCCCTTCTCGTTTGCCCTTTCTCCCGCTTGCGGGGGAAAGTTGGATAGGGGGCTTTCCTCCGGGGGAAAGTTTAGAGAGGGAATGTGGCTTTGCCCGACTTACATAATCAAATTGAAGAGGAAAAAATAAATCATGACAACAGCAAAAATATTTTACACGATGGTAGATGAAGCGCCGGCGCTGGCAACCTATTCCTTGCTTCCTATCGTCCAGGCCTTCACCAAGGCAGCAGGTGTTACCGTCGAAACGAGGGACATTTCTCTTGCAGGACGGATCCTCGCGAACTTTCCCGAAAACCTGACCGGGAGCCAAAAGATCGGCGATGAGCTGACCGAGTTGGGCGAGCTGACATTGAAGCCGGAAGCCAACATCATCAAGCTGCCGAATATCAGTGCATCGGCACCGCAGTTGAAAGCGGCGATCAAGGAATTGCAGTCGCAAGGTTATAAAATTCCGGACTATCCGGAAGACCCGAAAAACGATGCCGAAAAGGAAATCAAGGCCCGCTACGGCAAGGTGCTCGGCAGCGCCGTCAACCCCGTGCTGCGCGAAG
>JANLID010000153.1 GCA_024654105.1 Gallionella sp.
GTCAAGGTTCAATTCACCGCCCATCACCCCAGTGCCGTGGAATACCGAGGCTATCCGGCTTTCTATCTGCCATTGCCGGACAGTGTTTACCGTGTGCAGCGCCGGGATAGCTTCCGGCTTACCCCTCCCCCTTCAGAACCTCTGCGTTGCGTTATTCCAACAAGCGGGTCACAAAAAGAACACCAGATGGAAGTAACGATCATGGATATTAGCGCCGGGGGCATAAAGATAACCTGCGCCGAGAATGACATTGAGATCGAAGAGGGGAAAACCTATGAAAACTGCCAAATCAGATTGACTGGTGTAGGCACCATTAGCGTTACGATAACAGTGAGGCATCTGGTTTCATTGACCACCAAATCCGGACGGATACTTAAGCGGGCGGGATGCCAGTTTCAGAAACTCGATGGGGCAACCAGCATCCTGCTGCAACGCTATGTGAACAATGTGCAACAAACAAAGATTATTAACGCGTAGCAATGCATTGGAACCTCCGCATTAAGTCCGGAAATACTACGTCAGACCTGCATGTTCATGATGTCGTTGTATGCCTGCACAAATTTATTGCGCACCTGAACGGTAGCCTGGAAATTGATACTGGCTTTTTGCATTGCAATCATGGTATCGCTCAGGCTGACACGGTCATCACCCAGCACAAAGGATTTTTGCATGGCCTCCGATTTGGCTTGTGCCTGCGCCACTCCATCCAGCGAGGATTTCAGCACGTTGGAAAAATCCAATTTTCCGGTTTGTGCTGCCTGGTTGGGTTCGCGCAATCCCGCCGCTGCTGCGGCTACGCGCATTTGCGCCAACAGGCTGTCTACTGCCGAGGTATTCATGTCATGCCTCCTTCTTCAGATGGTGACACGATACTCGGCCGGCCACCATTACCATAAAAGGAAAAGGCACAGGTTTTTCCCGTTATTCCGGTTTTCAAAAAGGCTGTTGCCGCTGATAATGTGCTCAGTGCCCGAGTGGCTTTTTGGTGTGGTTTGCAATCATCATGGCTGAACAGAAAAATATAGCACTAAGTCAGTTGAACCAACTCAACCTCCAGCAAATGTTTGTGTTGTTGGGTGGTATGGCGGCGTTGTTCGCGCTCGTTTTTGGCGTGTGGATGTGGGGGCAAACACCTGATTACCGCGTGCTGTACAGCAACTTGTCCGATCGCGATGGCGGTGCCATCATCGAGTCGCTGCAGCAAATGAACATTCCCTACAAGTTTGCCGAGGGCGGCGGAGCGTTGCTGGTGGCCTCCGGACAAGTGCATGAAGCTCGCCTGAAACTGGCCTCACAGGGGCTCCCGAAAGGGGGAAATGTCGGCTTTGAATTGATGGAAAACCAGAAATTCGGTATTACCCAGTTTGCCGAGCAGGTCAATTACCAGCGCGCGCTGGAAGGTGAACTGGCGCGTTCGGTGCAAAGCATCGGTGCAGTTGCCGCTGCCCGTGTTCATCTTGCCATTCCCAAACCCAGCGTGTTCGTCAAGGAGCAACAAAAACCCAGCGCATCGGTGGTGCTCAGCCTGCAAGGCGGACGAATGCTCGATGCCGCACAGGTCAGCGCGATTGTTCATCTGATTTCGAGCAGTGTGCCGGAGCTGTCCGCCAAGAATGTGGCCGTAGTGGATCAGAGCGGCACGCTGCTCAGCGCCAGCCATGACGGCACAAGCAGCGACGGTCTGGATGCAAACCAACTCAAATATGTACAGCAGATCGAACAGAGCTATATCAGCCGGATTGAGGCGTTGCTGATGCCTATGCTCGGCGCAAACAATGTACGCGCACAAGTTACCGCCAATATTGACTTTTCACGTATTGAGCAAACCGCGGAAATTTACAAACCCAATCAAAACCCGGCTGATAGCGTGATTCGCAGCCAGCAAAGCAGCGAGGCAATGAATGGCACCGGGTTAAGTGCGGGCGGCATTCCGGGCGCGCTGACCAATCAACCACCGGTTCCGGCTACCGCTCCAATCGTAGCCGGCGCAGGCGTGCCAGGAGGCGCAGCAACTGCGGGCAATACCAGCCTGTCCAATCTGCAAAAAGATTCCACGGTGAATTACGAGGTGGACCGCACCATACGCCATACCGTGCTCCCGGTTGGCTCCATCAAACGCCTGTCCGTTGCGGTGGTGGTGAATGGCAATCGCAAAGTAGTCGATGCAGATGGGAAAAGCAGCGACAAACCGTTAAGCGATGCAGAAAAAGAGCAGATCAACAATCTGGTCAAGGATGCCATGGGCTTTGATCAGAGTCGCGGCGACAGCCTGAATGTGCAGGTTGCTGCCTTTACCGAACACAAGGAGGCCGTCGTCGAGAAATTACCGATCTGGAAACAGCCTGACACGATCGAACTGGCCAAGAATTTGCTCAAGTACCTGGTAATTGCTGCGGTCATATTTTTTGTCGTGTTTCGTATTATCAAACCTGCGTTGAATACCTTACTCACCTTGCCGAGCAGCACCGGCGGGTTTGTAGCCAATCAAGGGGGCGAGGCCATTTCCGAAGCAACCCACACACCCTCCGCTCCATCCTATGATCAAAGCCTGCAAACAGCGCGGCAAATTGCCCAGCAGGAGCCCAAGATTGTCGCCAGCGTAGTTAAAGAATGGGTTAACAGTAATGGCTGACGGCGTTGAAAAAAGCGCGATTTTTCTGATGACGCTCGGCGAGAGTGAAGCCGCTGAAGTGTTGAAATATCTCGAACCCAAGGAGGTGCACAAAATCAG
>JANLID010000156.1 GCA_024654105.1 Gallionella sp.
GATGCGGCCCAGGAAGCCGTGGACAAACTCAAACCGGGCGAGACCTCAGAGCCGGTCAGGTTGCTGGAAGGGATAATCATAATTCGCCCGACCGACCGCAAACCGCCGAAACTGGGCGACTTTGAGGCGGTCAGCGAGCGCGCCCGCGATCTGTGGCTGAAGGAAGAAAGCGAGCGCGCCTGGAAATCGCTCATCGCGCAGCTCAAAAAGAAAACGCCCATACAGGTGGATGAATCAGGCTACTTGCCCCTTCCCGCAACTGCCGGGGAGCAAGAAGCCGCGCCGGAGGGCAAGCAGGGCGGGTTATAACCAGCGGCTTATGTCACCGTATTTTGCGAGTTGGGCATAAAGCCGCCCATCCCTGCGAACCCCACTTGGTGACTTAGCCGAATGGCTATGCAAAGCCTTTTGCCAGCCTGGTCGAATGGCTAGTTGTTTCATCAGGCCAAAGGCCGTAACCCGCCAAGCAGCATTCCTGTAGCGTATTGCACCAGACAATTCGGCGGCGCCAACCGCAGGATTGTGTACAATCGCGGGCGCGAACGCGCGAACGCGGGGCAATGAATGTTTCAGGATGCCAGATTTTGATGCCAACAAGAGTTCTCGTGTTGCGACGGGATAGCTGGGATGAAGCAGGTGAAAAATGAGGTACCAAGCGCAAGCTGGAGATACGTTGTCACGATGGTTGGATGGCTGGCTTTCTGCTGGACGCGCCCGGCGTTTCCCGCTGACCAGGTTCCACCGGGAGGCGCGATGACGCCACCGCTCTCTGTTTCCGGAGATGGGGGCAGCGATGCCCGTCCGTTGCGCCTGAATCTCGCCCAAGCGATCGGCGTAGAGCCTGCCGCAGCTCCCGCAAAGGCAACAGCCGGAGATGCCCGTCCGTTGCGCCTGAATCTCGCCCAAGCGATCGGCGTAGAGCCTGCCGCAGCTCCCGCAGAGGCAACAGCCGAACCCGTCGCGAAACGATCTTTCCCGCTGCAACTTGCGCCCATCGAATTTGAGGTTGGCGGAAGCATCGGCTATGATATGCAACGCCAAGTCATCGGGACAAGCAAGTACATGACACAGTCGCTCAATACCAATGTGAATGCCATCGCCAATACCTTCATCTGGCAACCCTGGTTTGCCAGGGTGAGCGGTGGCCTGGGTCTCGGCTTCAACACAAGCAGCACGATGACCGGAGAATCGTCGGGCAATATCGTTACGGGCAATGCCATTTTTTCCTTGTTGCCGTCCAGCCGCTTTCCGTTCGAGGCGCGTTTCAGCAGGAGCGACAGCCGGCAAAACAGCGAGCTCGGCGCTGCCTCCCCTGCCTACCAGACCACTCGCTATGGCCTGACCCAACGCTACCGGCCACTGTCCGGCAGCGCCCAGTACATGGTGGGTTATGATCACGATTTATGGGAAAGTGTGAACCTGGACAAGAGCAAGCAGGATACGTTTCGCGCCGAAACGACGCAGCAATTTACCGACCAGACACTCCGGATAAGCGGCGACTCCACCCGCACTGAGCAACCGCGCACCAATCAAAGCACCCTGGTCAACAATTTGGTGTCCCAGCATAGTTATCGTCCGGACCCTGCTTTTTCGGTGGAAAGCCTTGCCAGCCTGGTCAAGGTGAACTACCGCCTGACGCAGAGCGAGAATGGCCTCGGCTATATGCAGTTGAGCAGTTCCGCGTACTGGCGGTCTACCGAAAAGCCCCTTAACGTCAACGGCGGCGTGCGGCTGTTCGGATTGAGCAGCGACAGCAGCACTGCCACCACCTCTACCGCCTCCCGGATGCGCAGCGTCAATGCGAATCTGGGCGCGAATTATGAGCTGTCCAAACACACCCGGCTGAACGGCAGCGGCAACATCAACGTGACCGACGGCAATGGCGCTCAAACTGTGGCCACCAACCAAACCGTTGGGGTTGCTTACCAGCCGGACGCGATAGAACTCGGCGCTTTTAACTACACCCGGTTTGTTTCCAGCAATGTTAGCAATAACACCGATTCCTTTGGTAGCGCGCAGCACCTTTCGCTGAGCCCCGGGCACGGACTAAACCGCAGAATTGGACTGGGCGGAGGCACGCTGGGGATGAACCTGAATCAGACGGTTTCGTTTGATGTGGATACCCGCAATCCATCTTCCTCGATCCTGACGCATATGGGTTCGCTCTCCTGGAGCATTGCACAAGACCGGAAAACCACTATGGTGCACTTGAGCGCCAACGATTCCCGTGCCATGAGCGGCACACCATATTTTTTCCAGCTTATCAACCTGCAGGTGTCCCTCAACGAGAGCCTGGGCCGCAACGCCACGTGGGGCGGCAATCTGACCATGCAGGCGACACGCCAGGAAACCGCTGCCTCGCCGGCCTCCACTACCACCACCTCC
Organism: Gallionella sp.; assembly: GCA_024654105.1. Taxonomy (GTDB): domain Bacteria; phylum Pseudomonadota; class Gammaproteobacteria; order Burkholderiales; family Gallionellaceae; genus Gallionella. The sequence continues at coordinate 2,386 of JANLID010000156.1, forward strand.
AGCGCCGACCTGAGCTACCGCCATCAGCGCGCGTTCAATGTGCCGCGCCTGCGCTTTACCTCCGAACTGCGGATTTTCGGCGATGCTCTCGCCCCGGTGCTGGCGACCCCCGATCAACAGGAGACACGCTCTTGGGAAAACCGTTTTGACTATTCCATCGGCCGCCTCCAGTTGCGGCTCAGCGCGCGCGTGGCGGAAGTCAATAAAATAAAACAATCATTGTACTGGTTCAGTGCAAATAGACAGTTTTAGGCGGCTTGAGAAAGGAAATAAATGCCATCTTTAATCAACCCCAATAATCCATTAGCCCGTCAGTTTTGTGCTAATGGATTATTGGGGATTGACCGGCAGTGCGAATTGGCTTGTGTAATTTAATAAAGGCAGGCAATCTGCAATTTTCGCTGTGCAAGAATGCAGAATTGACGCCGACGGATGTATCACCCTGGGTTCAAGTTTATTAACGGAAAGGAAGGAAAACTGAATGCAATCTCTGATTAGACGCACCCTCATGAGCCGGATGCTGTTGGTCTGGTCGCTCGTTCTGGCTGCCACCTTTGTCTATACCCGGCCCGCCATGGCCGAGTACGGCGACGTGGTCATCAATAACTACTCTGACGCTGCGGGTATGCGCCCGGTAGTGTTTGCACATTGGTTCCACCGTGTCCGCTTTACTTGCAAGGTATGCCATGCCGACCTCGGTTTCAAGTTCAAGGCGGGTGGCAACCAAATCAATATGCTCAAGATTATTGACGGCAAGTATTGCGGCGCCTGCCACAACGGCAGTATTGCCTGGTCGGTGAGCAACTGCAACCTGTGTCATTCCGGCAAACCCGGCACACCGACTCAGGTACACGAAAGCACGTTGCAGGAACTGGCAACCCCAGCCAAAGCCACGGTTACCAAATAAACAGGAGGCAACATGAACTATCTACCGAAATTGATGCAATTCGCCCTGCTGTCCGTGCTGCTGAATGCGCCGGCGGCTATTGCGGCCCAACCAGCCAAAGAAAGTGCGGGCAAGGCAGCGCCGGTGGTATCTGCCGCATCGGCCTCTCAGGCGCAACCCGCCGCCGCAATACCTCAGGCCATACCTTTCAACCGGCTGATGAGAGTTGCGCCCCGCCGCCACTTGCCGCCGCCTGAAGACGGCCTGCGCGACCCGGCCAGTGCTGAAACCGCATTCCTGCAACCCCCGCTGGAAGTTTTCCCCGCTCTGCCCCAGACCCAAAGCGGTCTCGGTAACGGCGTGAATTGGGTGGCGGCATTGAATGATGGCAAAATCACACCACGCTGGGATCGCCTCGACCCGACGGCTGAAGCGATGGTCATGGACATGAGTATCGTGCGCGTGCCCAAAAGCACAATGCCGGACGTAGTCTTTCCCCACAAGCAGCACACACAATGGCTGGACTGCTCCAACTGCCATCCTGATATTTTCGTCCCGCAACAGGGTGCAAATCAAATCAGCATGGCGGCAATCATACTCGGACAGAAGTGCGGCGTGTGTCATGGCAAAGTGGCCTTCCCGGTTTCCGAATGCCGCCGTTGTCATTCGCAACCAAAAGTAGAGGCGCAACCGAAGCAAGTAGATGCCAAAGGAGGAGCGAAGCCGTGACAAAGCGGGCGGTTGCGCTTTATTTCACGCTTCTTTCGCTGGCTGCCGCGCCGTGCCTGCATGCCGAGCCACAGGTTCCCGCCGCGCCGCCTGTGGCGGCGGGAGCTGCCAAACAGTCGTCACGGGAAGTGATCCAGCAGAAGTTGCAACTGGTTAAAATGCTGCTGACTCAGTCTACCGCCATAGAGCGCGCCGCCGGTAGCGGCGACCCGGCGATCGAGCAACAAGGTGCGGCGGTGCTCGCCCTTTACGCCAAGGCAAACGACACCTTTAATGCGGGCGACATGGCGGAGGCGGAAAAGTTACTGGACGAAGTGTTGAGACTGATCGCGGACATCTCACGTCTGGCGCCCGATCCGGTCAAGGTAGAGGCGGAGCAGCGCGCGCGTTACGATGAACTATTGGAGAATGTGCGGGGTATCCAGGTCACCTACCATGTGATGCGCAATGATATGTCGCCTAACGACAAGCAGTTGCCCGTTGTAATTGCCAATCTAGAACGCAACCGCAGCCTGATCGATCAGGCCCAGGCGCTAGCGCAAGACAAACGTTACAAGGAGGCCATTGAGTTGCTGGATAAGGGCTATACGGCGGGTGTTTTCGACCTTAATATATTGATGGGCTCGGCGGTCAAGTCGTATGAGCTCAAGTTTAATTCGCCAGCCGAAGAGTTTGCGCATGAAGTGACGCGATATCACAGCTATGAAGAACTGATACCGATCGCTTATGCCGAATTGAAACCCAGCGAGGGCAATATCAAATTGAGCGAGTCCTATGTACAGGAAAGCCGCAAGGGGCGCGATACCGCCCTGAAGCAAGCTGCGGGCGGCGATCATCAGACCGCCATCGGCATCTTGCAGGAGGCGACCAAACGTTTGCAGACCGCGTTACGGACACTCGGGCTGACGGTGCCGGAGTAATTCCATTTGTCTTTCAAAAGAGCAATAACCATGTAGGGTGCATTCCATGCACCATTGCCATTGGTGCATGGAATGCACCCTACAATATTTTTGCGGTTTTCAGGATTATGGATACGCTCTTTTGCCGAAACGGTAAGGCCATGAAACGATACATTATTGAACGACTGCTCGCCATCTGCGTCGGGCTGTGTATTGCCCAGTCGCCCTCGGCCGTCGAGCCGGCTCCTGTGGCAGCGCCGCCCAGTAACTGGTTGCCGCTGGCACAGGACGATTTGCATGATCCGTCGAACCCGAGGCTGAATCTGCTGCAAAACCCCGCCGATGTTCTGTCCCTGTTGCCACCCGACTTGGATGGTAACGAGCGGTATACCGTTGTCGGCAACCGGGTGAGATGGGTCAAGGCACTGGAGCAGGGATATATCAATCCGCGTACCAACATTTATCCCGAAACCAAGATTCGCGTACTCGATTTAAACGTGATGATTACGAAGCGGGACACAGGGGAATTGCCCAGGGTGCTTTTTCCCCACAAACCGCACACCGCATGGCTGGATTGCAGCAATTGCCACGAATGGTTATTCAAGTCCAAGGCTGGGGCCACGCCGATCAGCATGTTGGCCATTCTGGAGGGGGAATACTGCGGCCGCTGCCACGGCGCGGTGGCATTCCCCTTGACACAGTGCCAACGCTGCCACAGTGTGCCGTTCGGCCAGCCACTTCCACCGAACACCGTGACAGCACCCGCCAAGACGCAATAGCTTCTTGCCACGCCCATCGACTGGGATATGAGTACTTGTTTGTTCAATAATGCGCAGCGCAGGAACCCCGGTACGGCCTGCACACGATCCGGGGTTTATTTCTTTGTCGACACCACTTTATCCACGAAAATAATCGCGTCAAACGTGCGGTTCAACGACTTGCTATAAAAGTTGCTCATCACCACACCGTTTGGGTAGCTGATGGTAGCGTCCTTGGCGATGTTGGTCTTGGAGGCGGCAATCCATACCGGGCCTTTGTCGCCGGTAACTTGCAGATAGGTGTACATTGCGGTATCGATCACCTCCAGCACTTTGCCGCTGTTGGGATATTGGCTGGCGGCGGACGGCTTGACGGTATCGGCACTTTGTTGGGGTGCCGCAATGGCGGTATTGGCAACCGCAGCCAGTGCCAGCAGGGCGAAAATGGTTTTCATCGTAATTTCCTTGGTAGTAGATTGAGAGGGAACTGCGTGACTAGC
>JANLID010000165.1 GCA_024654105.1 Gallionella sp.
GACACCCAGAATCAGCTTCGATGAACTGGTGGCCGAAATGGTGCGCGAAGACCTCAAATCCGCCGAACGCGACGAGCTGGTCAAGAAGCATGGCTACAAGGCCATGGATTACCACGAATAATCGGTCGCCTACCGTTATGAAACAGGACAGTAAAATTTACATAGCCGGCCATCGCGGCCTGGTTGGCTCTGCCCTGATGCGGCAACTGCATGCCAAGTGCTACCGCAATCTCGTCACCCGCGCTCATGCGGAGCTGGACCTGACCGACCAAGCCGCTGTGCGCGATTTTTTTGCTGCGGAACAGCCTGAGTACGTCCTGTTGGCTGCCGCTAAAGTAGGCGGCATCCACGCCAACAACACCTATCCGGCAGAATTCATCCGGCAGAATTTGGCGATTCAAACCAACGTCATCCATGAGGCCTGGCGCAACAACGTCAGGCGGCTGCTGTTCCTCGGTTCATCCTGTATCTACCCCAAGGACTGCCCGCAGCCGATCAAGGAAGAATATTTGTTGACCGGCCCGCTGGAGCCGACCAACCGGCCTTATGCGCTGGCCAAGATTGCGGGTGTCGAGATGTGCTGGTCATACAACCGCCAGTACGGCACGAAATACATCGCCGCCATGCCGACCAATTCTTATGGGCCGGGCGACAACTACGACCTGGCCAACTCGCACGTCCTGCCCGCGCTGATCCGCAAGATGCATGAAGCGAAACAGCACGGTGACAAGCAAATAGTGGTCTGGGGCACGGGGGCGCCGCGCCGCGAATTCCTCTACAGCGACGACATGGCGGAAGCCTGCCTCTATTTGCTGGAGCAACCCGAGGAAAAGCTGCCCGCGCTGTTCAGCGACACGCAGCCGCCGCTGGTGAACGTGGGTTGCGGCGAAGACTTGAGCATCCGCGAACTGGCCGAACTGGTCAGGGAGGTGGTTGGCTTCACCGGCAAACTTGTTTTTGACACGTCCAAGCCGGATGGCACGATGCGCAAGTTGCTGGATGTGGGCAAGTTGCATGCGCTGGGATGGAAAGCATCGACTTCTTTAAATGATGGCGTGAAATTGGCATACAGCGATTATGTTGCCGGTTTGTCCTAAGCGCGTAATTTCAAGAATGATGCTAAGAAAAAACATTTTCGCCAACTATCTTGGCGCGGGTGCGGTTGCCGTGGCGCCGATTCTCGCTTTGCCGTGGTATCTGGCGGCGCTTGGCCCAAAACAATTTGGCTTGGTCGGCTTTATCGTGGTGCTGCAGGCCGTGCTCGGTTTGCTGGACGCTGGCTTGGGTCAGGCGCTGGTGCGCGAAATTGCAGTGCGTTTCGGCTCAGCGGATCGGGGGGTGGGCAGCACGGCGTCGCTGCTGTTCGGTTTCGAGCGACTCTATTGGCTGTTCGCCTTGTGCGCCGGATGCATCACCTTGCTGTTGGCCGACACGATTGCCATTCATTGGCTCAATCTGGAAGGCATGCCTGCCGCGTCCGGCAGGGAGGCCATTTATGGCGCAGCATTCATTTTCGCCGCCCAGTTTCCGGGTTCGATATATCGCAGCCTGCTGGTGGGTGCGCAGGCGCAAGTTGCGCTTAACGGCATCATGTTGAGCGGCGCATTGGTGCGACATGGCGGCGGTGTGATCGTTGTTCTTGCCTGGCCGACATTGACTGCCTACCTGATCTGGCATGCGTCGATCGCCTTGCTGGAAACCCTGGTGCGGGGCAAAGTTGCTTGGCAGACATTAAACCTGCAACGCGGGCAAGTCTGCTGGGAGGCGAGTGAATTACGCCCGGTGTTGGGTTTGGTCGCGGGGATGTCCGGCGCAACTTTATTGGGCGCACTGACCGTACAAATGGACAGAATTATACTTAGCCAGATGGTCAGTTTAGAGCAATTCGGGTATTACACTATTGCCGCAACTGTAGCCGTGGGGGCACTGCAGTTGATTCATCCGCTGATGCAAGGAATATTGCCGCGAGCTATACAAGTGAGAGCCAATCCAGTTGCGTTGCGCACCATAAGCATCAAGCTATTAGCGATCATTACGTTGGTGGTTGCAGTAAGCGCAACGGCTTATTTTGCTGCGGGAGAATGGTTGTTGAGTATCTGGTTAAGAGATTCCGAGGCGGTTGCGGTCGTTTATCCAATATTGACAATTATGCTTGCAGGGACGGCCTTGAACGCCTTCTACAATGTGGGATACATGAATTGGATTGTCGGTAAAAATATCCGCCGGTTGTTGCAGGTAAATACGGCTGCCCTGATTCTTTCAGTAGTGCTAATTCCATGGTTTGTCATTTGGCAAGGTACGATCGGTGCGGCTTTTGGCTGGTTGGCAATCAACTTGATTGGATTTTTGCTCAGCCTTGAATGGTTAAAACAAAAGCCGGTATCAGAAAAAGAATGGTGTGACAATGGGTGATGCATTCAGATTTTGGTTGGGAAAGCCGGAAGCAAAACTAAAATGCTGCAAATTCATTATTAGGGAATGAGCCGAGATGTTTTTTCCAAAAAAAATTAAATCCATCAGGCCGCGGGATAGAGTGCTTGAAATTGGCCCCGGCGCTGCGCCCCATCCCAGAAGTAACGCTTTTCTTGAAATCGTCTTCGATACCGATCAGTTGAAAATATTGCAGCGGGGTGGCTTGTTAAAAGAGCCGGATTTTGCCCGCAGGCCGGTTTACTACTATGACGGGGGAAAATTCCCGTTTGATGACAAACAATTCGATTACGTGATTTGCTCGCATGTAATAGAACATGTTCACGACGTGACTGGCTTTGCAAATGAGATATTTCGTGTAGGCGGGGGGCGGGGATATCTCGAATATCCATTAATTACTTATGAATATTTGTACGACTTTGGCGTCCACCTGAATTTTGTAAAATTTGACTTCGAGCTAAACGTGTTGAGATACCTGCCAAAGCAAGAGACGTCTTTTTCTGAATTTGCCGCCGTGACTGCAATATTCAATAGAATGCTTGTGTCGGGATGGGGTGATTTATGGGCGAGCAACAAAGAACTGTTTTTTGAAGGCGTTGAATTCAATCGGCCCTTTGCTGTTGAAAAAACCGGCGAGCTGGAAAAACTGCTGCCGCCCCAGTCGTTGATTGTTCCAAAAAGGACTGTACGCAAGTTTCTCGGTTGGATTATGAATAAACTTGGGTTGTAAGCAAGCGTGATGGTTTCGTACTGGAGTAAGCATGTTTCTTGATAATCTGTTGCCGTCCGGATTGGCAATTCTGGCGGCGCCTCAAGCGTTGTTGCGCCGTGTAACCAATCCGCAAAAGGTTTCCTTCGGTCTGCTGGCGAATTTGTATGCCATGCGTCGCCGCGGAGAAATAATCGGCATTGATTCGATTTGGGATGTGGGCGCCAATGAGGGACAATTCGCTTTTATGGCACATGCAGTCTGGCCGGAATTGCCGATTTACAGTTTTGAACCGGACCCAAATTGTTTTGAGAAGCTAAACAGCACGTTCAAGCAGTTTTCCATACCCGGCCAAACCTTTCCTTGCGCGCTCGGCTCTGAAAATGGCATGAAGTCACTGATCCGCTATGCGCGCAACGTGAATAATTCTTTTTTGCAGCGTATCGACAATGATCAAGAGGCGCAAGATAGCGTTCAAGTGCAATGCACCACTCTGGATGAAGTCAGCAACGAAATTCAATTGGGGGCGAGCCCATTCCTGAAACTTGACGTACAAGGTTTTGAGTTGGGCGTTCTGGCGGGAGCAGTCGATTTCCTGGCGCGCTGCCGTTACGTGCAAATCGAAGTATCGTTCGCATCATCATATTGCTCCGGTGCGCATGCGGATGAGGTAATGCGCTTCATGCGTGAGCATGGGTTTCAATGCGTAGAGATACTTGATTTGCTGAGAAATGTGCGAAAAGGAACACGGGACATCACCGAGGCAGATCTCTTGTTCAGGAATTTGAAGTGGAGTGGACGCCGATGAAAATAAGCATTGCGGTTCCATCCTATAACTATGCGAGATTTCTCGATGCATGTCTGAACAGCATCCTGATGCAGGATTATGGGAACTTTGAAGTATTGATTGCGGATGGCGGATCAGACGATGGATCTTTGGAAATTATTGATCGCTTCTGCGCTCAAGATAAAAGATTCGGGTTGGTAAGCACTTCGGATCAAGGTCAGGCGGATGCGGTTAAAAAAGCGTTTGATCATGCAACGGGGGATATCTTGTGTTTTTTGAACGCGGATGACTGTTATCTTTGCGTGGACGCATTGCGTGGCGTGGTTGATGCATTCAATGCTTACCCATCAATTGACGTGTTGAGCATGGGCGGGTACTACCTCAATGCCGATGGTCGTTGGATGCGTCCGGTAAAGTATCGCTATCATCCCCTGGATGGATTTCACTTGATGCGCTATCGCACCGCAGTGCTTCAACCTGCTACATTTTGGCGTGGCGAAGTATACGAGAACATAGGATGGCCAACGCAATTTCATTTTGTGTTTGATGTTGTGTTCTTTTATGCGGCATATCAGAAATACTCTTGGCTAGAGTTGGATAAGCCAGTGGCAGGGTATCGCATGCACGGCGAAAATAAATCTTCCTTGGTGAGGCCGGTGCGGATCAAAGAGCTGGCGCAGTTTGAGGAGATCAAATTTGGGCCGAATTCCTTCAGAGCGCTTTACCTATCCGGCATTGGAGCAGTGGCGCAAACTTTGGAAAAGTTCGGGTCAGTTGGCAGTTTGCTCAAACGGGTGTTATATCAACTAGTGAATACTCTCGCTTTCGTGAGCGCCTATCGTTTACCGGGTATTTGAAGATTGACGCAAGAACCGTTTTCAATGCCGGCAGACTCTCAGAGCGGCCAGACGCAACCCAATGAATTCAATTGTCAGCGGCATGTTGGCTTGGACGCGCGTTATTCGACTACGCAACTTGTGTCCGACACGCCGCCCGAGCTGTATCATGAGCCGGATTGCAAGTTTCGTTTCCGGCTCCAATCGCCAGCCGATAAGGGGCGCAAGGGCGAGGGTGGACTGCGCACCAGAGGGATATACAAAAGCTCGCTGCCAAACAAGCCGCTCATTACGGTCATTACGGTCGCGTTTAACGGTGCATCAACTATTGAGGGCACCATCCAGAGCGTTATAAACCAAACTTATAACAACGTTGAATACATCGTCGTCGACGGCGGCTCCAATGATGGAACGGTCGAGATTTTGAAACAGTATGAGCATGCCATCGATTATTGGGTCAGCGAAAAGGATGACGGGATATATGACGCGATGAATAAAGGGGCAGCACTTTCTTCAGGCGCATATATTGGTATGTTGAATGCGGATGATATGTTCGCCGATCAGACAGTTATACGTGATTACGCGGACAGGTTCTGCGCGACGAATGTGGATGCAATTTTTTCCGGCCTGAATATCGTTAACCAGGGGAATATGAAGAAAATCTTGCGAAAATACCGTATTGACAGACTCAGGGCGTGGCTGTTGCGTATAGGAGTCATGCCCGCGCACCCGACGTTTTACTGCAAGAGAACCTGTCTCGAAAATGCCGGCCCCTACAATACCAGCTATCGCATTGCGGCCGATTTTGAAATGTTGGTCAGGCTGTGCGTCAAGCAAAAAATATCCTGGGAATTTCTCGATAAGGTCAGCGTTGTCATGCGTTCCGGAGGGGTAAGCAATAGCGGGTACCTGGCGCGGCTCAAGCTCAATGAAGAAATTATCAGGGCGTGCAGGGAGAATGGCCTGTATACCAATGCCCTGTTGTTGGCGTTGAAGCTGCCCATCAGGCTGTTTGAGTTGATCAGATGAGTCAGGCCACGGGAAAAACAGCGCTGATTACCGGAGCCAATGGCTTTATCGGCCAGCTACTATGCAAGGAAATGCTGCGCCAGGGGTGGCAGGTCAGGGCAGCCGTGCGCGCGCCTTGCGAATTTCCTGTTGCGGTAGAAACGGTGTACGTAGGCGCCATTGACGGCGAAACCGACTGGGCGGCTGCGCTGCGTGATATCGATGTAGTAATTCACCTCGCCGCGCGAGTGCACGTGATGGAAGATACGGCCGCCGATCCGCTGGCGGAGTTTCTCAAGGTCAATACGCAAGGCACGGCCAATCTGGCGCGCCAGGCGGCGGCAGCGGGGGTGCGGCGGCTCGTTTATGTCAGCTCCATCAAGGTCAACGGCGAGCAAACCACCGAAACGCAACCCTTCGTCGAATCCGGCGAACCCAATCCGCAGGATGCCTACGCCATCTCGAAATGGCAGGCCGAACAGGCCTTGCACGGCGTTGCGCGGGAAACCGGCCTTGAGGTGGTAATCCTGCGTCCGCCGCTGGTGTACGGTCCCGGCGTGAAGGGGAATTTCATCAGGCTGGTAGAGGCTATAGACAAAGGCATTCCCCTGCCGCTGGCGGGTGTGCGCAACAAACGCAGCCTGATTTATCTGGACAATCTGGTAGGCGCGCTGATTGTCTGCGCGAGGCATCCCGCCGCTGCCGGCAAGACCTATCTGGTGCGGGATGGCGAAGACGTTTCAATTCCTGAACTGGTGCGGCAGATAGCCGCAGGCTTGGGAACATCTCCCGGATTATTCCCTTTTCCCGTGATGTTATTGCGCGGACTGGGCGGGTTGTTTGGCAAGCCGGAATCAGCCGAGCGCATATTGGGCTCGCTGCGCATCAATGATGATCTGATTCGCAGGGAACTGGGCTGGAAGCCCGAATTCACTTTGCGGCAGGGACTACAGGTAACGGCAGACTGGTATAAAGCGCGGCGCTATTTGCCCGGCATAACCTATCTGAAGAAACGTTCAGGTACTGCCGGAGCACGCTGCAATGTTTCGATTGTGGTTGTGAATTACAACGCCGGGGGAATATTGCTGGAGTGCATTGCGTCCGCGCAGCGGCAGGCCGAACAAATCATCGTGGTGGACAACGCCTCTACCGATAACAGCATTGCCGCGTTGCGCAACGCTTTCCCGGCAGTACGGTTAATTTGCAACGAACGTAATCTTGGTTTTGCGGCAGCCTGCAACCTGGGCGCACAAATCGCGGACGGCGATCATGTGCTTTTTCTGAACCCGGACTGCATCCTGGAAGCCAATGCGATCCCGGTTCTTCTTGCGGCGGTGCATAGCGCGGACGCTATTGGCATGGTCGGCGGATTGCTTACCGATCCCGGCGGCGCCGAGCAAAGCGGGGGCAGGCGCGCCGTGCCGA
>JANLID010000169.1 GCA_024654105.1 Gallionella sp.
ATGATTGCTTCGGCAATGCTCTTCGGTGCTTCGGAATAATGCTTGAATTCCATCGTGTAGGTCGCACGCCCTTGCGTTGCGGAACGCAACGCGGTGGAGTAGCCGAACATTTCCGCCAGCGGCACCTCGGCCTTGACCACCTTGCCGCCACCCGCCATATCGTCCATCCCCTGCACCATGCCGCGACGCGAGGACAGATCACCCATCACCGTGCCGGTATAGTCTTCCGGGGTTTCCACTTCGACCGACATCATCGGCTCGAGCAGCACCGGGCTAGCTTTGCGCATACCGTCCTTGAAGCCCATCGAAGCCGCCATCTTGAAGGCATTTTCGTTGGAGTCCACGTCGTGGTACGAACCGTCAAACAGGGTGACCTTGACATCCACCACCGGGAAACCGGCCAGCACGCCATTCGGCAACGTATCTTCCAATCCCTTCTTGACCGCCGGGATAAATTCACGCGGCACGGAGCCACCCTTGATGGCATCCACGAACTCGAAGCCCTTGCCGGTTTCATTCGGCTCAACCTTCAACCACACGTGGCCGTATTGCCCGCGGCCGCCGGATTGCTTGACGAATTTGCCTTCGACTTCAACCGGTTTGCGGATGGCTTCGCGATAAGCCACCTGCGGTGCGCCCACATTGGCCTCCACACCGAACTCGCGCTTCATGCGTTCAACCAGAACTTCCAGATGCAACTCACCCATACCGGAGATAATGGTCTGCCCCGATTCTTCATCGGAGCGCACGCGGAACGACGGGTCTTCCTGTGCCAGACGATTCAGCGCCATACCCATCTTCTCTTGGTCAGCCTTGGTCTTCGGCTCTACCGCGACATGAATCACCGGCTCCGGGAACACCATACGCTCGAGTGTGATCACCTTGTTCGGATCGCACAGCGTATCACCCGTAGTCGCATCTTTCAGGCCGACTGCTGCAGCGATATCACCGGCAAAGACTTCCTTGATCTCTTCACGCTCGTTTGCATGCATCAGCAAGATACGGCCGATACGTTCTTTCTTGCCTTTAACCGGGTTGTAAATAGTATCGCCCGAATTAAGCTTGCCTGAATACACACGGAAGAAGATCAATTGCCCCACGAACGGGTCAGTCATTATCTTGAACGCCAACGCCGAGAACGGCTCATCGTCACTCGCCTTGCGCTCACCCATCGTTTCATTTTCCAGCTCGCCTTTAACCGGCGGGATGTCGGTGGGAGCCGGGAGAAAGTCAACGACCGCATCCAGCATGGCCTGCACGCCCTTGTTCTTAAAGGCCGAGCCGCACATCATCGGCACGATCTCACCGGCAATGGTACGAATACGCAAACATTGCTTGATTTCGGCTTCGGACAAGTCCCCGTTTTCGAGATACTTGTTCATCATTTCTTCGTTGGCTTCGGCTGCGCTCTCCACCATCTTCTCGCGCCATTCCTTGGCGGTCACGAGCAGATCAGCAGGAATGTCACGCAATTCAAACTTCATCCCTTGAGTCGAGTCATCCCAATAGATTGCCTTCATACGCACCAGATCGACCACACCCTCAAACTTTTCTTCAGCGCCGACGGGCACCTGGATCGGCACCACATTGGCACGCAGGCGTACCTTCATCTGGTCAACCACCTTGAAAAAATTGGCGCCGGAACGATCCATCTTATTTACGAATGCCAAGCGTGGCACATGGTATTTGTTAGCCTGACGCCACACCGTTTCAGACTGAGGCTGCACACCACCTACTGCGCAATACACCATGCAGGCGCCATCCAGCACGCGCATGGAGCGCTCCACCTCAATGGTGAAGTCGACGTGTCCCGGAGTATCGATGATATTGATCCGGTGTTCGGGATAGTTCTTGTCCATCCCCTTCCAGTAACAAGTCGTCGCGGCAGAAGTGATGGTGATCCCCCGCTCCTGCTCCTGCTCCATCCAGTCCATCACGGCTGCGCCGTCATGCACTTCGCCGATTTTATGGCTCACACCGGTATAGAACAGAACACGTTCTGTGGTGGTCGTCTTGCCTGCATCAATATGCGCGCTGATGCCGATATTGCGATAATGCTCGATGGGGGTTTTACGTGCCACGGTAGATACCTAACTATAATTCTGGTTAATAACTGCGGGAATCTGATCAGAAACGGAAATGTGAGAACGCCTTATTTGCTTCGGCCATACGGTGCACTTCTTCGCGCTTTTTCACTGCGCCACCGCGACCTTCGGATGCATCAATCAGCTCGCCGGCCAAACGCATACCCATGGACTTTTCGCCGCGTTTGCGTGCAGCTTCGCGCAACCAACGCATCGCCAGGGCCATGCGACGGGAAGGGCGCACTTCAACCGGCACTTGATAGTTAGCGCCACCGACACGGCGACTCTTAACTTCAACTTGCGGCTTGGCATTAGTCAACGCCAGGTTGAACACCTCGATTGCGTCTTTGCTGGTTTTTTTGACAATTTGCTCCAGCGCACCGTACAGAATACGCTCAGCAACCGACTTCTTACCAGCAGTCATCAATACGTTTACGAACTTGGACAAATCCTGATTGCCGAATTTTGGATCAGGCAGGACTTCGCGTTTGGGTACTTCTCTGCGTCTTGGCATATCAACCTCGAATAATTACTAATGCTTAAAATTAAGCTTTTTTGGCGCGCTTCGCACCGTACTTGGAGCGGGATTGTTTACGATCTTTCACGCCAGCCGTATCCAGGCTGCCTCGCACCATGTGATAACGCACACCCGGCAAATCCTTCACCCGGCCACCGCGCAGCAACACTACCGAGTGTTCCTGCAGGTTGTGCCCCTCACCGCCGATGTAGCTAATCACCTCAAAGCCGTTGGTCAGACGAACCTTGGCCACTTTGCGCAACGCAGAGTTAGGCTTCTTCGGCGTAGTGGTGTACACGCGGGTACATACTCCACGTTTTTGCGGAGAACCTGCGAGAGCAGGTACCTTGCTCTTCTCTACGATTGCAGCACGCGGCTTGCGGATCAACTGGTTAATAGTTGGCATTATCTAAGCACCCTAAAAAAATTCTGGAATATATGTTGATAATCAATTTACAAAAAACATACCGCCGCAGCATGACTTAAATGAATCATCCGCTGCGACGGAAAAAAGGTTGCGAATTCTATTGAGAAACACTCGGGGTGTCAAGCAATTCAACCGGCACAACCGAATCTCCTTCTTGCAATTCGCGCCCTTCCGCCATATCAATACCCAAACGCTGTTTACGTCGTGTGTTGTGGTAGGCCAATCCGGTACCGGCTGGGATCAAACGACCCACGATGACGTTTTCTTTCAGGCCACGCAAGTCGTCTCTCTTGCCCATGATCGCGGCTTCAGTCAGCACGCGCGTGGTTTCCTGGAATGAGGCCGCAGAAATAAACGAGTCGGTGGACAACGATGCCTTGGTAATACCCAACAGCATATAACTAGAAGTTGCCGGGTTCTTGCCCTCGGCGACCACGCGCTCATTCTCCTCCAGCAGGTCGGCACGCTCCACCTGTTCGCCCACAATAAAACGAGTATCGCCCACCTCATTGACTTGCACGCGGCGCAGCATCTGGCGCACGATCACCTCAATGTGCTTGTCGCTGATTTTCACGCCCTGCAAGCGATAAACCTCCTGCACTTCATCAGTGATGTAACGAGCTAAAGCCGCCACACCCAACAGACGCAGAATGTCATGCGGATCGGCCGGACCGTCCACGATCATTTCACCTTGATTGACCACCTGACCGTCATGTGCCAGCACATGTTTTTCCTTGGAGATCAGGAACTCGTGGGCCACCCCTTCCACGTCAGTAATGACCAGACGCTGCTTGCCCTTGGTGTCCTTGCCGAAAGAGACTGTGCCAGTGACCTCAGCCAGCATGCCCGCATCCTTGGGGACGCGCGCCTCGAACAACTCGGCTACACGCGGCAGACCGCCGGTGATATCACGCGTCTTCGAAGATTCCTGCGGAATACGCGCCAACACATCACCCACACCGACAGGTTGTCCATCTTCGACGGTAATAATACAGCCGGTCTGGAAAGTGATACTGACCGGGGTCGCGGTTCCTGCCAGCGTCACTTCCTGGCCCGCTTTGTCGATCAAACGCACCATCGGGCGCACGCCTTTGCTTTGCGCCGTGGAGCGTTTTGGATCGATCACCACCAGCGTGGAAAGGCCGGTCACCTCATCGATCTGCCTGGCAACCGTCACGCCTTCCTCAACGTTCTGGAACTGCACCTGACCGGCATACTCGGTAATGATCGGGCGAGTATGCGGATCCCAGGTCGCCAGCAGCGCGCCAGCGCGCACCATTTCGCCCTGCTTGACCGCCAGCATCGCGCCATATGGCACCTTGTGACGCTCGCGCTCACGACCATGGTCGTCAACGATGGTAAGTTCGGCACTGCGTGCCACCACGATCACTTCGCCGCGCACGGTAGTCACCACGCGCATGTTCGGGCTGTACTTCAGCACACCGTTTGACTTGCTTTCAACCTGGCTTGCCACTACGGTACGCGATGCCGCGCCACCAATATGGAAGGTACGCATGGTCAACTGGGTGCCCGGCTCGCCGATAGACTGCGCGGCAATCACGCCGACCGCTTCGCCTACATTGATCATGCCGCCACGTCCCAAATCCCGACCATAACACTTGGCGCACAAGCCAAAGCGGGTTTCGCAATTCAACGGCGTGCGCACCCGCACTTCATCGACACCCAACGCCTCGATACGCTCCACCGCAGTTTCATCCAGCAGGATGCCCGCTTCGTAAAGCGTTTCGGCCGTATCAGGGTTAATCACATCGGCACTGGCCACACGGCCAAGAATGCGCTCACGCAATGCCTCGATGACCTCACCGCCTTCGACGATAGCCTTCATCGCGGTGCCATTTTCAGTGCCACAGTCATCTTCAATTACCACCAGGTCTTGTGTGACGTCCACCAGACGGCGCGTCAGATAACCGGAGTTCGCAGTCTTCAGCGCGGTATCCGCCAAACCCTTGCGCGCACCGTGCGTGGAGATGAAATACTGCAGCATGTTCAGCCCCTCGCGGAAATTCGCGGTAATCGGGGTCTCGATGATCGAGCCGTCCGGCTTGGCCATCAGGCCGCGCATTCCGGCCAGCTGACGAATCTGCGCGGCGGAACCGCGCGCACCGGAGTCGGCCATCATGTAGATGGAGTTGAACGACTCCTGCATCACCGGCTTGCCCTTTTCCATGCGCGGCTGACCCGTGACACGGTCAATCACCGGCTCGCTGCCCAGCTGCTCCATCATCGCCTTGGCCACGATATCGCCGGTGCGCCCCCATATATCCACCACCTTGTTATAGCGCTCACCATCAGTTACCAGACCGGAGGTGTACTGAGTGTGAATCTCATGCACTTCTTTTTCTGCCGCACCGATCAGCTCATTCTTCTGCGGCGGCATCAGCATATCGTCCAGACAAATCGAAATGCCGGCGCGGGTCGCGTAAGTGAAACCGGTATACATCAGCCTGTCCGCCATGATCACCGTATCGCGCAGGCCGCACTGGCGGAAGCTGGCGTTGATCAAGCGCGAAATTTCCTTCTTCTTGAGCGCCTTATTGATCAAGGCAAATGGCAGGCCTGCCGGCAACACTTCGGACAGCAAGGCACGACCCACCGTAGTTTCGTAACGGGTCAGCTTCTCCATCGGCTGCCCGGCTTCGTCCGTATGCACCTCCTTGAGGCGCACCATCACTTTTGCCTGCAACTCGATTTCGCGCGTCTCGTAAGCGCGCGACACTTCGGCGATGTTGGCGAACATTGAGCCTTCACCCAATGCGCCAACTCTTTCGCGGGTCATGTAGTACAAGCCCAGCACGATGTCCTGAGACGGAACGATGATCGGTTCGCCGTTCGCCGGAGACAGCACGTTGTTGGATGCCAGCATCAAAGTGCGGCACTCCATCTGCGCTTCCAGCGACAACGGCACGTGTACCGCCATCTGGTCGCCGTCAAAGTCGGCGTTGAACGCGGAACAGACCAGCGGATGCAACTGGATCGCCTTGCCTTCAATCAGAATCGGCTCAAATGCCTGGATGCCCAGACGGTGCAGCGTCGGCGCACGGTTCAACAGCACCGGATGCTCGCGGATCACCTCTTCGAGAATATCCCACACGATCGGCTCTTCCGCTTCGACCATACGCTTGCTGGCCTTGATGGTGGTCGCCAGACCCATCGCTTCGAGACGGCTGAAGATAAATGGCTTGAATAATTCCAGCGCCATCTTCTTCGGCAGACCGCATTGATGCAACTTCAGTTGGGGACCAACGACAATCACCGAACGGCCGGAGTAGTCGACACGTTTACCCAGCAGATTCTGACGGAAACGGCCACCCTTGCCCTTGATCATGTCGGCCAGCGACTTCAGCTGGCGCTTGTTCGCACCGGTCATCGCCTTGCCGCGGCGACCATTATCCAGCAGGGAGTCCACCGACTCCTGCAACATGCGCTTCTCGTTGCGCACAATAATGTCCGGTGCTTTCAGTTCAAGCAGGCGGCGCAGGCGATTGTTGCGATTGATTACACGACGGTACAGATCATTCAGATCGGAGGTGGCAAAACGGCCACCGTCCAGAGGCACCAACGGGCGCAGCTCCGGTGGTAACACCGGCAGCACTTCCATCACCATCCATTGCGGCTTGATACCGGAAATGTTAAACGCTTCCAGCACCTTCAGACGCTTGGAATACTTTTTGATTTTGGTTTCGGAACCAGTCGCCGCCAGTTCGGCGCGGATGACCTCGATCTCGCTCATCACATCCAGATTGGCCAACAAAGCGCGAACACCTTCCGCGCCCATCATCGCGGTGAACTCATCGCCATACTCCTCGGTTTTCGCGAGGTAATCGTCTTCCGACAGCAATTGGCCGCGGTTTAACGGCGTCATGCCGGGATCGGTCACCACATAGGCCTCGAAATACAGCACGCGCTCGATGTCGCGCAACGTTATGTCCAACACCATGCCGAGACGCGAAGGCAGCGATTTCAGGAACCAGATGTGCGCCACCGGGCTGGCCAGTTCAATATGTCCCATACGTTCGCGGCGCACCTTGGACAAGGTCACTTCCACACCGCATTTTTCGCAGATCACGCCGCGATGTTTCAGGCGCTTGTATTTCCCGCACAGGCATTCATAGTCCTTTACCGGCCCGAATATCTTGGCGCAGAACAGCCCATCACGCTCAGGCTTGAATGTGCGGTAGTTGATGGTTTCCGGCTTCTTGACTTCGCCGTAAGACCAGGAGCGAATCTTTTCCGGTGAGGCCAACCCGATTTTGATCGCGTCGAACTCTTCTTTTTGCGTGACTTGCTTGAACAAATCTAACAATGATTTCATGTGTGGCTCCTAAAATCTGGTGAGTGGAAAGTGGGAAAACCAACTTCCCACTTACTACTGACTACTTCCTATATTCAGTGGCGTACAAAATCTATATCAATACCCAAGGAACGGATTTCCTTGATAACCACGTTGAAGGATTCCGGCATGCCGGCATCGATCTTGTGATCGCCCTTGACAATGTTTTCATAAACCTTGGTACGCCCCGCCACATCATCCGATTTGACGGTCAGCATTTCCTGCAGGGTATAGGCGGCGCCATAGGCCTCCAGCGCCCAAACCTCCATTTCACCGAAACGTTGACCACCGAATTGTGCCTTACCACCCAGC
>JANLID010000203.1 GCA_024654105.1 Gallionella sp.
GTGAGGGCTAAGCTGCCGGTATCCTGGACAGCCTGCTGGACCGGCTGGCGACCTACAAGGAGAAAATCCAGGCTATCAAGAGCAAGATCAAATCCGCATTGTTTTATCCGGTTTCCATCATCGTCGTGGCGTTCATCATCACCGCCGTGATCATGATTTTCGTTATTCCCGCATTTGAGGAATTATTTTCCAGTTTTGGCGCGGATTTGCCAGGACCGACATTAGTCGTCATGGCCATCTCAAAAGTCTTCGTAACCTACTGGTGGGCAATTTTTGGCGGGATCGGTGGCGGATTTTATACCTTCTTCTATTTCTGGAAGCGCAGTAGAAAAATGCAGGCGGTCATGGACCGATTACTGCTAAAGGTACCCATTTTCGGCGAACTGGTGCGCAAAGCCAGCATCGCACGCTGGAGCCGTACGCTGGCCACCATGTTCGCGGCCGGCGTGCCGCTGGTCGAGGCTTTCGATTCGGTGGCAGGAGCGGCGGGCAATGCCGTGTATTTCGACGCCACAAAATATATCCAGCGCGAAGTCACCACCGGCAACAGCCTGACCGTCGCGATGCAGAATACCGAAGTATTCCCGAGCATGGTGCTGCAAATGGTGGCGATCGGCGAAGAAGCCGGCTCGCTGGATTCCATGTTGAGCAAGGTGGCCGATTTCTATGAAGCTGAAGTCGACGACGCAGTGGAAGCGCTGTCCAGCCTGATGGAACCGATCATCATGGTGGTGCTCGGCACATTGATCGGCGGCATGGTGATCGCGATGTACCTGCCGATCTTCAAGATGGGTCAGGTGGTTTAATGGCAAGTGGAGAGTGGATCGGTGCTGCGCACCTCAGTGGACAGTGGGTCGGCGCTACGCGCCTCAATGTAAAACCCCCTTCCTTGCTTCGTTCCCCCCACTTTCCACTTTCCACTCCCCACTTCCCAGTATGAGCTTTCTGGAACTACTGCAAGCGGTCCCCGCCGCCTTTATCGGCGTGTGCCTGATCCTTGGCATGATGGTCGGCAGCTTCCTGAACGTCGTGATCTACCGCTTGCCGAAAATGATGGAGTTTGGCTGGCAACAACAATGCGCCGAACTGCGCGGCGAGGAACCGGCGGCTGCCCCCACCTATAATCTCGTTGTTCCGCGTTCCGCCTGCCCGCATTGCAATCACGCCATCGGTGCGTGGGAAAACATTCCCATCGTCAGTTACCTGCTGTTGCGCGGCAAGTGCAAGGGCTGCGGCGCGGCCATCTCGCCGCGCTATCCGGCCATCGAAGCGATCAGCGGCCTGCTGTGCGGATTTGCGGCCTGGCACTTCGGCTTCGGCTGGGCGGCAGTTGGCGCGGTGCTGCTCATCTGGGCATTGCTGGCGCTCACGGCGATCGATTTCGACACGCAACTGCTGCCGGACGACATCACCCTGCCGCTGCTCTGGGCGGGCTTGCTGTTCAACCTGTCTGGTGTTTTTACCGATTTGCATAGTGCCGTGCTGGGCGCCCTATTCGGCTATCTCGCACTGTGGAGCGTGTATTGGCTGTTCAAGTTCACCACCGGCAAAGAAGGCATGGGCTACGGCGATTTCAAACTGCTCGCCGCGCTGGGCGCCTGGCTGGGCTGGCAAATGCTGCCGCTCATTATTCTACTGTCCTCGCTGGTGGGCGCGGTGATTGGTATCGCCTTGATGGTTGCGGCCAAACATGGTCGCAACGTTCCCATTCCATTCGGCCCGTATCTGGCCGGCGGCGGGCTGATTGCGCTATTCTGGGGGCAGGCACTGACGCAAATTTATCTGCAACTACTCTCTGCTTCATGATCCTTCGACAGGCCGCTTCGACAATCTCAGGACAGGCTGATAAAACTACTAGCCATTCGACCAGGTTGCCAGCCGAAAAACTTTTGGCCGGGCACCCGAAAGACGACAGCCAAGTCGCCGGTTATCAGGGCAGGCAGCTGATTATCGGGCTCACCGGCGGGATCGGCAGCGGCAAAAGCACCGTTGCCGCGCTGTTTGCGGAACATGGCGCGGGAGTCATCGATACGGATGTCATCGCCCACCAGATGACACAGGCCGGTGGCGAGGCCATTGCGGCGATCCATGCCGCTTTCGGCGACGGCTACCTCACGGGTGACGGCGCTTTGGATCGCGCGAAGATGCGCGAGCTGATTTTTTCGGATGCTGCAGCCAAGCAGCGGCTGGAGCAGATTCTTCATCCGCTGATATTCGAACAGGCCAAAGTGCAGTTGCAGCAATTGCAGATGAAGTCCTATGTTATCGTCGTCGTGCCACTGTTGCCCGAAAGCCGCGCCTTCCGGCAACTGGTACAGCGTGTACTGGTGGTGGATTGCGACGAGGATTCCCAGATTGCGCGCGTTATCGGACGCAGCCGCATGACCGAAAATGAAGTACGTGCCATCATCGCCCGGCAAACCCCGCGCGCCGAGCGGCTGCAACTGTCTGACGATGTCATCCGCAATGATGCCGGCCTGGACAAGCTGGCCGAACAAGTCGCCGTTATGCACGAACATTACCTGAAAACACAAAACAGTAATTGACGATACAAGGAAATCCCATATATCTTTCGCCACTGGAATTCATCTGACCAAACTGCCGTGATCGACTACGAATTTCCTCTCAATGAAAAAGTGCGCACTCTGCTGCGCCTGGAGGATTTGTTTGCGCGCATGACGCACTACACCGGGCTTGACCATGAAATGGATCACCATGCCGCACTAACCACTCTATTCGAGATTCTTGAGGTGTCCTGCCGCGCCGATTTGAAGTCCGAACTGTTGCAGGAATTGGAACGCCAAAAACGGAATCTTTCCGCCCTGCATAACAACCCCGCAATTTCCGAAGACGCGCTGGATGCCATTCTTGCAAAAATTGACAAGGCATCCGCAGACATACTCGCCATGCCCGGCAAAACCGGCCAGCATCTGCGCGAAAACGAATGGCTGATGGGCATCAAACAACGCACCTATATGCCGGGTGGCACATGTGAATTCGACCTGCCTTCCTATCACTACTGGCAGAAACAGGGGGCTGATTCGCGACGTGAATATCTACAGATATGGCTGGCTCCGTTCCTGCCCTTGCGCACCGGCCTGGAAATCATCCTGCGCCTGCTGCGCGAAAGCGGCAAGGTGCTCCGTTTCACCGCACATCAAGGCGCTTTTCAGCAAATGCAGGGCGGGCGTGTCGCGCAGATGCTGCGCGTCAGCCTGAGCAGCGATCTGGCGTGCATACCCGAAGTGGGCGCCAATAAATACGCCATTAACATCCGTTTTATTGCCGCCGACTATGCGGCAAAGACCACGCTGTTCGAGCAGGATACTCCCTTTGAACTGACCTTTTGCTGTCTCCCCTCATGATGCAAAATAAAACGCCGCCAGTTGTGTCCTGCCCGCGTTGCGGCAAGGAAATGCAATGGGATGTGAACAACCGCTATCGCCCGTTTTGCAGCGAACGCTGCAAACTGATTGATCTGGGCAAGTGGGCGAATGAAGAATATCGCGTCGAACAACGCGAACAAGATCTATCCAAGCAGGATTACCAGGCCTGACGCAGCAAAGCAATGCCATGCGCGCCGTGCTGCCATGCCGTTATCATATCGTCGCGGCATAGCCCGCCCAGCGCATACACCGGAATGGATGAACCCGCCGCGCTGACCGCGAAATTCTCCCAGCCCAGATGCGGCGTACCGGGATGGGATAGTGTCGGCAGCACCGGACTCAGCAGCGCAAAATCGCAACCCAACGCCTCGGCACGGCGCAATTCCTCCGCGTTGTGGCAGGAGGCCGCGCACCAATTCACGGCTGGCCGCTCGTGCAATCCGGCAAGTTGCGCGGCCGTTAACTGCACACCGTCCGCCCCCACCTCCTGCGCCAACACAACATCACCGTTAAGCAGCACCCTCGCGCCATGCGTGTGAGCCAGCACCACCACACGCCGCACCAATTCGCGCAACTCGTCGCGCGACAGATGTTTCTCGCGCAACTGCACCAGCCGCAACCCATTGCCCAGCGCGACCTCCAGCCGCCGCAAAAATTCTTCTGTGCCCAGTTCCGCGGTATTGCTGATGGCATACAGGGAAGGCAACTCCAGCGCGCGCAGGATGGGGGCGTTGGCAGGAAGAATGAGGGAAACGCCAATCTGCTCTCTCTCCCGCTTGCGGGAAGGGGAAGGTTGCCAAGCGAACTGCTGCCCCTCGTGCGGATGCATCTCGCCGCGCCATTCCGTCACACGAAAGAAATTCAGCCGCACCGTCGCGTGAGGATAGGTGAACACGCGAGTAATCCACGGATACGCGGTCTCGACCTCGATACCCAACTCCTCGCGCAACTCGCGCACCAACGCATGGTAAGGCGTTTCGCCCTGCTCGATCTTGCCACCGGGGAACTCCCAGTAGCCGGCCCAGATTTTGCCGGGAGGGCGTTGTGCGATGAGAAAGGAACCGTCGGGGCGCTGTAGCACGGCGGCGGAGACTTCGACGATTTTTTGTGTATTCATAGGGTAGGGTGCATTCCATGCACCATGCTATTCACCAACACACTGCATATCGCTTACATCGCCCGCCCAATCTGGCGGATAAATCCCACGCTGCACATGCTGGTGGAATGAGGAATACGGCCAATCTGCCACACGCGTAACATGGCCATGCTTGACCGGATTGAAATGAATGTAATCTACATGCCGCTGCAAATCCAGATCGTCGCGGATTTGATGCTCCCAAAATCGACGTTGCCAAACTGCCGACTCCTTGCGCAGTATTTTCGATTTGCTCAATGCCGCATCATGCTCAACCAGATGCCCGCATTGTTTGCTTACCGCACGCTTGATGACTGCCCAACGTCTGGAAAAATCCGCATCACCCTCCGGCAAACGCCAGATGCAATGCAAATGCTCCGGCAACAACACCCATGCCACGATTGCAAACGGCAAGCTGGCACGCGCCGTTTCAATGCCGTTGCGCAAGGCATTGCGGAAGGGTTCATGGGTAAGAAATTGTCCTCGCCGAAAAGTATTCACCGTAAAGAAATACGTTCCACCCGGCACATTGGCGCGGCGATATTCGGGCATCAATCATCCCTCCAAAATCCGTAGGGTGCATTTTATGCACCACGTTGGTTTGCATTTTGTTTGGTGCATGGAATGCACCCTACACCTTTTAAGCCAGATCAACATCAACACCGCCGGGGGTAGCCCGGCAACTAGTCACTTTCTTTTGCTTCGCCAAAAAAAAGTAACCCAAGAAAAGGCGACCCCGGTTTGCCGCCACTGCGGGGTTCCCTCGATCAACCGCAAGCGAGCGGGGCTGCGCAACTCGACTTGGCGGGGCGCACACCCCGTGCCCCGCTGCGGGACTCGAACAGTGCTCGCCTAAACCCCCGCCCGCTTGCGGTTGATCGAGGCGGCGCACAGGGGAAGAAAAACGAAGAACCAAAATCGGTAGTCGTAGGGTGGGCAACTTGTTGCCCACCAACTTTTGAACTGCCGCGTGGGCACGGGGTGTCCACCCTACCGTGCTGCATCGCCCTCCGGCAAACGCCATATGCAATGCAGATATTCCGGCAACAACACCCGTGCCACGATTACAAACGGCAAGCTGGCCCGCGCCGTTTCGATGCCATCGCGCAAGACATTGCGGAAAGGTTCACGGGTAAGAAATTCACCGCGCCGAAAAGTATTTACCGTAAAGAAATATGTTCCGCCCGGCACATTGGCGCGGCGATATTCGGATATCAATCATCCCTCCAAAATCCGTAGGGTGCATTTTATGCACCACGTTGGTTTGCCGTGTGTTTGGCGCATGGAATGCACCCTACGCCTGCTGGGTCAAAACCAACACCGCCGGGGGTAGCCCGGCAGCTAGTCACTTTCTTTTGCTTCGCCAAAAAGAAAGTGACCAAAGAAAAGGCGGCTGATAAAGCCGCGCGCGATAAATTTAACGGCTTAGCGAGATAAATCACCTGTCGCACCAATTTTACCTAATGCAAACGAATTGAACACCGCAAAAGGAAAGAACCCGCCCTACCAATTACTGATCACCAGCTCCGCCGTCTTGCTACCCTTTTTTGCACCTCCGACCGTGTAGGTGATATCGACGCTTTCTATGTGCAAACCAGCGAACGCCTGGCGCATTTCGGGGGTATCGTTGACGCTGATGATCATCTTGCCTTTGATCGTCTTGGCCAGCTCGGCCAGCTTTGCCCGCCGTGACGTCATGGCAGGGAGCCTTGGCTTTAGCTCACAGGTTTGGTCTGTGGGGTTAGGGTGGCCGGTGCCGTGTTGACGCACGATACCGGTCGCTATCTCTTTCAAATCATCGTTACAAGCAACGCAAAACGCCTACTGGCAGCGAGAGTTTCCTGCCAAATGACCGTTTACACAAAATTTCTTACACCCTCAAGGAACGCGCCATTTTTGGCACGTCCCGCTTGTATATCAAATACAGGATTGCCACGCTTCGCTCGCAATAACAGCCGGAGTGGATAAATCAGCGGCTTCCTAAAGATTTTCTTTAGCCCGCCGTTATTGGAATATGTAGTGCGTTGCACACGATTAGGCATCATCACGATGCAGATTTGTTCTAAAATACGCGCGCAGAACTTCATTGACCTCGCCCATAAAGGGTTTGCCGTGGCTGTAACGCGGATAAAAAACAACAGGAAACGCGAGTATGTTAGTCATCGTCGGTTACGTGGTGGTATTAGGCTCAGTGTTCGGGGGTTTTGCAATGGCAGGCGGCCATCTGGGTGCGCTGTGGCAGCCGCTGGAATTGCTGATGATTGGCGGCGGCGCACTCGGCGCGTTCTTCGTAGGCAATACCGGCAAGGTGATCAAGGCCACCCTGAAAGATTTGCCAACTGTACTGAAGGGTTCCAAATATTCCAAAGACACCTACATGGAGTTGATGGCTCTGTTGTATGAATTACTCGGCAAGGTGCGCAAAGAAGGTTTGATGTCCATTGAGGGCGATGTCGAGAACCCCGGGGAAAGCCCGATCTTCATTAAATATCCCAAAGTGCTTGCGGATCACCATGTGATCGAATTCATGACCGACTATCTGCGCATCATGGTCAGCGGCAACCTGAATGCAATGGAAATCGAGAATCTGATGGATGTCGAAATTGAGACGCATCATCACGAGGCCATGGTGTCCTCTCATGTGATGGCCAAATTGGGTGACGGTATGCCGGCGTTCGGGATTGTTGCGGCGGTAATGGGCGTAGTGCATACCATGGAATCGGTCGGTATCCCGCCGGCTGAATTGGGAATATTGATCGCCCATGCGCTGGTGGGCACCTTCCTCGGCATTTTGCTCGCCTATGGGTTTGTCGGCCCGCTGGCGTCGCTACTGGAACAAAAGGCCGAGGAAGGTACCAAGATGTTCCAGACTATCAAGGTAACGCTGTTAGCTAACCTGAATGGCTATGCCCCGGTGATGGCGGTTGAATTTGGCCGTAAGGTGTTGAATTCCACCGAACGCCCGGGTTTTGCCGAGATGGAAGAACACGTCAAACAGAAGCGTTAAGCTGGCTGCGCACGGGGACGGGCATGACCGAGGACAAAAACAAAAGACCCATCGTCATCAAACGTATCAAAAAGGTGGCGGGAGGTCATCACGGCGGCGCGTGGAAGATTGCCTATGCCGACTTCGTCACGGCGATGATGGCGTTCTTCCTGCTGATGTGGCTGTTAGGCTCGACTGCCAAAGGCGATTTGAACGGGATTTCTGAATTCTTCAAAACACCGCTCAGGGTTGCCCTGAGCGGCGGTTCAGGCAGCGGCGACAGCTCCAGCATCATCAAGGGCGGCGGGCAGGACCTGACGCGCAGCGAGGGGCAAGTCAAAAAAGGGGAATTGCCAACGGAAAAGAAAATCATCAACC
>JANLID010000205.1 GCA_024654105.1 Gallionella sp.
TATCCCCTACTGTGCATTGGCAGAAAGGCGTTCAAGAGATTCTTGCGCGTCTTTATTGCCCTGCGCAGCTGATTTCTTCCAC
This sequence comes from Gallionella sp., assembly GCA_024654105.1. Taxonomy (GTDB): domain Bacteria; phylum Pseudomonadota; class Gammaproteobacteria; order Burkholderiales; family Gallionellaceae; genus Gallionella. The sequence goes on from JANLID010000205.1 coordinate 83, forward strand.
CATTCCGCCGCCTTGGCAACTGGTCGGTGACTTCCTCGCAGGACGCCCCTCAACAACGCTTGGCTCGGTGGTGCCGTCCTACACGCCCGGTGTAAATCTGTGCGACCTGTCCACTGCCCTGCCCGATTATGCCATCGCCGCGATACGCGAGGCGCTGCCCGCCTTCGACAAACAGATTAAAGGTTTTGCGATGGCTGACGCTGTGCTCACCGGCGTGGAAACACGCACCTCTTCGCCGGTGCGCATCAAACGCAAAGAGGACTGCCAAAGTTTGAATACTGCGGGGCTCTATCCGGCGGGGGAAGGCGCGGGCTATGCGGGCGGAATTCTGTCAGCGGCGGTGGATGGCATCGAGGTTGCCGAGGCGGTGGCGCTGGACATTATGTAGGTTGGGTTCAACAAAGTTACGCGATTCTCTACGCAAAAAGCCGCGTGAGAAATCGTCAGAGCGGCTTTTCGCGTAACCCAGCAAACCTTAACATTTCTTTGAATCTGTTGGGTTACGGCGCAAAAACACGCGCCTAACCCAACCTACATATCTGCGTAATCTGCGGACAAATCTTTGGTTTAGAAACCTGGAAATTGTTCAAGTTATATTTGCCCGATTCCTTATCTACCCAGCAACCCCTGCCCGGCCATGGTATTCACCATGATGCCGATGTATGACTTGATGCGTTTCTGGTCCGGGCCGTGCAGCCCGGTTTCGGACGAGGCAGACCAGACCAGCTTGTCGTTCCTGGCTTCATACAGGTTGGTTTCAATGACTGCGAATTCTTCCTCGGCAATATAGCCCGGCGTGTACATGGCCTGATAGCCATAGCCGTAATAGTCCGGCCATGTGCCGTAATAGGGCGGGGGATAATAGGCAGTTCCCGGCACATAGAATTGCACCTTCTTTTTGCTCACCATCCTCGTGATCAGCACCGTATCGGCTCCCAGTTCCGCCAGCTTTGCCGCAATAACCGCATTGTCATCCCTTTGCCTGTCGGGGAGAACGGTATAGCTCGCGATGGCTTCCGTTCCGTGGGCATTGAGCTGTCCGACAAACTCGTCCTCGAAGATTCTCCTGTTTACCGGATTCTTGGCCACCCCGATGACCATGATCTTGTGGGGGCGCGCCTGATATGACGGATCTTTCCACACCGCGTTAAGTTGTGTCACGGCACATGCGGTGACAAGCACTGCAACGAGTGCCAATAAACCGAATGGGTTCTGCAAAAAACGAATCATTCTTGCTCCTCCTTCAACTTATATGAACAGTATAAAGCATACGCCACTTCGCCGCGTCAAGCCACCTATCCCGCACGTTCACAAAGGGGGCTAAATCCCTGCTTCGCTGGTGGTAGAATCAGCGCGACAAAACCCACCGTGCAGATTTCCAATCACCCTCCATGGCCGATCAAGACAGCACAACCACCCCTGCGATTCCAAACAAACGGCGCGCAATTCTGCTGCGCATTGCTGCGCTGTTGCTGGTTATTTCGCTGGCCGTTTTTGCCTGGTGGTTTCTTTCCGGGCAATGGCGCACCAGCACGGATAATGCTTATGTCGGCGGCAACATCGTCGCGGTGACACCGCTTACCGGCGGCACGGTGGTTTCCATTCATGCCGACACCACCCAAGCCGTGACCGAAGGGCAACTGCTGGTACAACTGATGTCGCATTCTTTCGCGGCGACCTCTTTCGGGTCGATCTGGCTGCTGTCGTTCATCGCGGCGAGCTTCTTGTGGCGGAACACCGCGTTGTCGTCGACGCCGATCTTGCAGTCGAGCGC
>JANLID010000212.1 GCA_024654105.1 Gallionella sp.
GCATCGTACTTCAGCACCTTCATGATCGGCTGGCGCACGCTGAATTGAGACATGGATTCCAGCATCTCCGAGTACGGAACACTGTAACCACGCTCGACCATCGTGAGCGTCGCCTGCAAGACCGTGTGTTGGCCTTGAGGGATGGTGTTCGTCTCCGTCAGAGCACGATTGCCGCGAGTCATCATCGGCACCGTATCCCACGTGAACGTCTGCCCTGCACGGGTTGTCTTGCCCCATGCGTCGCGGATGTCGGCAAACTGCATTTGTTACTACCCTTCCGGGCGGGTGGTCATTTCTGCCACCTCTGCATGTCGCCATGCAGTTCAGATCATATCACCACGAGAGAACTTCTCGCGCCTTGCGTGTGATCGTTGAGGGTTCAATATGAAACTCCCGCTCTTTCTTCATTTCATCTATCAGAGCGCGAAACTCAGGTTTAAGAGTGTAATTTACTCCTTGACGAGACATACGTCCGCGCCAAGGTTGCTCTTGGACCCACTCAATAGTTTCGATCAACAGTTCTGCCATTACTCGTTTATTGACCAAATATGGCAAAACTAGTTGAAGCAGTTTCTTTATGCCTTGCTGACTTCCCAGTGTGATTTCCATCTGATTCTTCCAAGTGTCTTTACGGTTTTTGTATCTCTTAACCGAATTCAACGCATAGAAGAATGTCAGATTTTCTTCCACATAAATCTCGGATATTTTACGGATCATTCTCACGTCCGTATTTGTAATCCTCAACTTTGGGCAGAAATAATCATTAGGTACTTTGTTTACTCCACTCGGTTTTGTTTGAACCGGATAGTGAAGATTACCTTCCCCATCAATTATTCCAGCCAGCCAAGCTAAATTGCCTTCCCTGCTGATTGACCGCACTGGCGCATTTTCACTCTTTGGTAGCTCCAGATCCTCGGTTATTCCAGCATATAGCATGGTTTTACTTCCGCCAGTTTTGTTAACGGAATTTCGCAGTGGCCGCGACGCCCATGCGAAGATCTTTGCTTAGATTGAGCGAATAATAAAATCCGCCGAGTGAATTGACACTCCATAACTGACCAGCCATCGCTGAGTCTCCTTATCCAGTCGGAAGTCCACGTGATTTCCTCAGTTGACCAAGGATGTCTTCGCGCGTTTCCGGTTTCGGGGCTTCCGGTAGGGCGGCGCGTGCCGCGGCTGTCGGAAGATTCACTATGGAAGCTTTGCGAGCTTCCTTATCCACCGGCTGACTGGTAGGGTCCGTCGTGTTCGGTGTTACGTGCGCCTGGGTCTGTTGGGAGGGCCGACCCATTGCGCTTCTTGCTTCATTTCCAATGGCGCGATAAAGGTGCGCCCAATCTGTTATCCGCTGGCCTGTTTTGGTTGCCTCGGCCAGTATTTCCTGCTCTCGGGCTACTGCGCCCTTAAGTATGAACGGATTCGCAATGACATCAGCAAACTCCGCCTTGAAGCCTTGCAGCGCGGTCTGCTGTTGCATCTGCGACACAGCGTATGCCGTTATTTGCTGCGGGTCAAGTTTTGGTGACGCCGCCTCGATGACCTTCTGGAACGCGGAGGCTGATTCCTCTGGCGTTCCCCACCGGATCGTGTCGATGTTGTCTTGCAGGAGCTGAGACACCGTGGGTACGGGGGCCGGGGGCGGCATTCTCTGCGCCACCTGCTGCTGCATGATTTGGGCCATCTGCGCCTGCAATCGCTTCGATTCTGCAAGCGATTCGTTCGTTCTGCGCAGCCGGTTATCGGCGGCGCGGTCCTTCTGGTAGATGGTGACGCCGCCCGCAGCCTCGACATCGGCCTGGGGAACCTCGAATTCCTCGCCGTCCACCTTGACCCGGACCATTGGCACCGGAGGCGGAGCGGCGACGGGTTCCGGCGCGGGGACCGGCGTTTCCAGACTTTGCTGCGCCGCATCAATCTTGGAGATTTGGGCTGGCGCAGGCTCGGGTTCCGGCTCGGGAGGGGGCGCGTAGGGGTCAACCTGCGTCTTGGCGTGGCGTTGTTCAATCTCCTCCATCGCCAACCGGCGCGGCTCGTTGCGCGGCTCCGGTCGCCTCTGTTCCTGGTCGCCAGATGGTTCCACGGCCTCCGGGGGCTCGGCTTGGGACACTTGGGGCGCTTCAGCGCGTTCTGCCCGTACTTCCTGCCCCCTAGCTTGAAGCAACCGAGCTGCTTCCGATGCTTGACGGCCTGCTTGCTCCGCGTGTTCTCTGGATTTCCTGCTCATTGTTGCTCCTTTTCATGCCTGAAGATTTCGAGGGCTTGCTCGCCCTGTTGTAACAGTTCAACTAACCATTGCTCGAACCACTTGCCGACTTTCACGCGGTTCTGAAGCTCGATGATAGCCGCCGTGTCGCTTGGCGGTACATCCCCTAGCTTCTCCTGCGCCAGCAGCACTTCCTGCGCCGCCATACCTAGTACACACCTTCCCAGGTCGCTTTCGATGAACTTCCGCGACTCCTCGCCCAGTTCGGCGTCGGCGATTAACTCTTCGTTCATATCCTAAGCGGAACGATTGAAGCTCACCGTGCAATCCAATGTCCCGCTGATCGTGATGTACAAGCCATTCGTGAATGAAAATGGCATCGAATACCATGACCCGCCTACAGGAGTTAACGTGTCGATCAATACAGGTGCCGCAGCACTGGTCTGGTCCCACAATTTGATTGTGGGTGTTGCCGATGCGCTGGCAACGAAAATACCGATAAGGTCTCCTGGCCCGGTCGCCAGCAATACGCTCGAAGTCGTATTGACGTATGTGCTGCCGCCTCTTACTTGCAGTGCTTCTGTCATCTTCTTCTCCTATGCTGGCATTCCTGCCGTTTCTTGTTTCTGAACCATTGGCGCGGCGAGTTTCATCATTATTTCCTGATTCTTGAGGCGTTGGTGTTCAAGTTTGCCGCCCATCTCGTGCATGGACCCAACCATTTCAATCAGCCGCCCCTTGTTCTCTTGCTCGATGCCTTGCGATTCCAATTCCGCCATGATCCTGTCGAGCATCAGCCGCGCCTGTTCGATGGTTGTCTCCGCTTCGCGGATGCGCAGATCGCCTTGAATGCGCCCGGCATCAACTTGTAGTTCGGAAAACTTGATCTTTTCGTTGGATTCCAGTTTCAACTGGGTTTCCTGCAACCCGGCCTGAATCTCCATTTGCTTGCCTTCTAGCGCCTGCTGCATTTGCTGGATGATTTGCTGCGCCTTGAGCAAGCGCGGGTCTTCCTCGCCACCGAAGAACCTGGTTCCGTCCTTGTACCCGGCGTTCGCAAATAGTTCTTTCAGAGCTTCTTTCACATTCAATCCAGGTGGTGCGGTCGCAACCATCTCGATGGCCGCTTTGATGGTGAAAATGAACTTCTGCAACCTCTGGGCGGGATCTCCCATCGCGGCATCGACACTGACACTTACCTCGTTCATTAGCAGCATGTCGGTAATGCGCGAGATACCAAAACGCGGGAATAGCTGCGCTTTGTTCGCACATAGGCCCAGAATCACGTCATCGGTCTCGTAATACTGTTCCAATAGCGCAAGCTGCTGTAGAACAGGGGTCCACCACGTCGTGTTGACGGTCTGCAACAGGTACTCGGCCATCATCCCGGCTGATTGGTTAGCCAGACGCGAACCGCCAAGAGTATCGTTTATGGCGTTGTTTGCAACCCGCGTCGATGGAGAAAAATTGCCTGCCAGTTCGTCGAATGCCGCTTTAAGACGGTCATGCTCGGTATAGGAACTAGAGGTCACATCCGTCCATTTTGATTCCTTGATGTCGGTATTCGGGTCTGTCATCAACGTGACGCCACCTGGGACACCGCGCACCAGCGATTGAACGTCCACCTGTCGGCCGCGAGCCACCAGCCAACGTTTATGAAGGACAAACTTCACGTTGTCCATCCTGTCATTAGTCAGGGATGTGCTTTCCTGCTGCAAGGGTCGCACCAGTACCGGCAATCCGGTCTTCAGCGTTTTATGCGACTCCAGAATGCAGTATCCGATGACATAAGGTCTTTTCCCGTGGAAATAGACCTCATCAATGGGTTTCGGGTCAGTAAGCAGTTCTTCTGTCCCGAGGGTATAGAAGGTCATGTCCTCCCCGGCATTGCGCATGAACCAGCGCATGACCCATACGATGTCGAAGGACTTGATACCGCTGCGCTCGTCCTCCGGCAGTTGCGCGTTCCCAAGCCGCGCCATGCGGGTCTGGTCCATC
>JANLID010000214.1 GCA_024654105.1 Gallionella sp.
TGTTGATCCCCATCGCGCATCTCCTTTTGTTGGAATGCGTTTATTATCCACATGCGCAGGCTCAAAACATGAGCCTGCTGAACTTCGTGGCTAATCAGGCCTCCTTATGACAGATGCCAAGAAAGCTCACAACTGCGGATGAGCGCGCTCCAGCTTGTTATGCAGCTTGTTGAGCGCATTCAGGTAAGCCTTGGCGGAAGCCACCACGATATCGGTATCCGCGCCCTGCCCGTTGACAATGCGCCCGCCCTTGGCCAGGCGCACCGTCACTTCGCCCTGCGCATCGGTGCCGCTGGTAATGTTGTTCACCGAATACAGTTGCAGCTCAGTGCCGCTGTGAACGATTTGCTCGATGGCCTGGAAGGTCGCATCCACCGGCCCGCCGCCTTGCGCCTCGGCTTCATGTTGCTCGCCATCGATACTGATCACCACCTTTGCCACCGGCAATATCCCGGTCTCGCTGTGGGCGCGCATGTAGGCCAGGCGGTAATGCTCGCTGACTTGCGCCACCGCCTCATCGCTCACCAGCGCCTGCAAGTCCTCATCGAAAATCTCGTGCTTGCGGTCCGCCAATTCCTTGAAGCGTTGAAACGCGGCATTGAACGCCTCTTCCGAAGCAAACTCAATATTCAGCGCAGTAAATCGCTGGCGCAACGCATTGCGCCCGGAGAGCTTGCCCAGCGTCAACTTGTTGGCATTCCAACCCACATCCTCGGCGCGCATGATTTCGTAGGTTTCCCGGTGCTTGAGCACGCCGTCCTGATGGATGCCGGATTCGTGCGCGAAGGCGTTCGCGCCGACGATGGCCTTGTTCGGTTGCACCGGATAGCCGGTGATGCTGGAAACCAGTTTGGAAGTCGGCACGATCTGGGTGGTGTCGATGCGCGTGTCCAGGTTGAATATGTCGCGGCGCGTCCTCACCGCCATCACGATTTCTTCCAGCGAAGCATTGCCGGCGCGCTCGCCCAGACCGTTGATGGTGCATTCCACCTGGCGTGCGCCGTTCAGCACCGCAGACAGGGAGTTCGCCACCGCCAGACCAAGATCGTTGTGGCAATGCGTGGACCAGATCACCTTATCCGAATCAGGCACGCGTTCGATCAATTGCTTGATGCGCTCGCCCCATGCGGCGGGAATGGAATAGCCCACCGTGTCCGGCACGTTCAGCGTTTTGGCTCCGGCCCGGATCACCGCGTCGAACACGCGCACCAGAAAATCCATCTCCGAGCGCACCGCATCCTCGGCGGAGAACTCCACATCATCGGTATATTCGAGCGCCCACTTCACCGCGCTGACCGCGCGCTCGACTACCTGATCCTCGGTCATGCGCAACTTGTGCCGCATGTGGATCGGGCTGGTGGCAATGAAGGTGTGGATGCGCCCCGACTTAGCCGGGCGGATCGCCTCGCCGGCACGGCGCACGTCGTTCTCGCCGGCGCGCGCCAGCGAACAAACCGTGGAATTCTTCACGGTTTCGGCCACCGCCCGCACCGCCTCAAAATCGCCCGTGCTGGCGGCGGCAAAGCCCGCCTCGATCACGTCCACGCCCAGTTTTTCCAACTGGCGCGCAATGCGAACCTTCTTCTCCCTGGTCATCGCCGCGCCGGGACTCTGCTCGCCATCGCGCAAGGTGGTGTCAAAAATAATCAATTTTTCTGTCATGATAAAAACTCCGATACGAATAGGTTAAGCCTGCGGCAACCGCTTTGGATTGTCGCGCATATTGCTTCAAATTGTGGGGATATAGTTAGCGCGCGCCGCGCAGCAGCAGCGCGGCCAGCAGGCTGAACGTGGAGTGAAGTGTCGCGATGTGCGTGGAGAAATGCATGGATTGGAATATAACGAGTTTCGTTATCTCAAGCAAGTGGGGCTCAGGCAATGGGCTGTCGTTTTTTACGCAGGCGCAACAGCCACAACACATAGCCGGACAAGGCATAGCACAGGAACAACCCAAACAATACGCCGGGCGGATAGCTGGAAATCAGGATGAAGAACAGCGCGATCAGGAAAATCATCAGGAATGGCACACTTTTGCGCATGTTCAGGTCTTTGAAGCTGTAAAACGGCAGGTTGCTGACCATGCTCAACCCGGCAAACACCGTCAGCGCCGCCGCATACCAGCGCAGCTCGCCGCCCTTGAAGCCATGATCCAGCATCACCCAGACGAACCCCGCCACCAGCGCAGCGGCTGCCGGGCTGGGCAAACCCTGAAAATAGCGTTTATCGACCACTTCGATGTTAGTATTGAAGCGCGCCAGGCGCAACGCGGTGGCGGCGCAGTAAATAAATGCGGCGAACCAGCCCCACTTGCCCATCCCTTTCAAAGCCCACTCGTACATGACCAGCGCGGGCGCGACACCGAACGAAACCATGTCGGACAGGCTGTCGTATTCGGCGCCGAATTCGCTTTGCGTATGCGTCAGCCGCGCCACGCGGCCATCCAGCCCGTCCAGCACCATGGCGATGAAAATCGCCACTGCCGCAAATTCGAAGCGGTAATTCATTGACTGCACGATAGCGTAGAAACCGGCGAACAGCGCGCCGGTCGTGAACAGGTTGGGCAGCAGGTAGATGCCGCGCCTGCGCAAATTTATCGGTTTGCGTATATTGAATTCATCCATGCGCGGAGACTATCAGTTTTGCGGGAAGATTGCCAAGATAGTGGTGGTCGCCGATACCTTATCGCCGATGCTGACTTTCACGGCAGCATCCAGCGGCAGGTACACGTCCACGCGCGAACCGAAGCGGATGAAGCCATAGCGCTGACCGCGTGCCAGCGTATCGCCGGCCTTGACGTAGCACAGGATACGCCGCGCGATGAGTCCGGCCACCTGCACGAAAGTCACGATCTGCCCATCGTTGGTGGTCAGCACCACCGCATTGCGCTCGTTTTCGGCAGAAGCCTTGTCCAGATCGGCATTAACGAACTTGCCGGGAAAGTATTGCACCTTTTCCACTACGCCATCGACCGGACTGCGGTTGGAATGAACGTTGAATACATTCATGAACACGCTGACCAGGATCGCATCACGCTGTCCGTAAGGATCCTGCGTGCGCTCAACCTTGATTACACGACCGTCGGCAGGCGATAGCACCGCCCCGGCATCCTGCGGAACCTCGCGCGGCGGGTCGCGGAAAAACTGCACCACGAACAGCACGACGATCCATGACAGCAATTCGGGGATGCCGCCGGTAAGGCCGGACAACAGCAGCGCAATGGCAATGGAACCGATCAGGAACGGCCAGCCTTCGCGGGCGATGATGGGGTGTGGATAATTATTCATTGGGGAAGTAGAAAGTAGGGAGTGGGGGAAAGCGCAATACGGGATCGGAGAGCAGTATGTGGTAAGGCAGATACCCCCAACTTTCTACTCTCCACTCCCCACTTCCTAGTTTTTGCTCTGATCGACCAGCTTGTTCTTGCCGATCCACGGCATCATTGCGCGCAACTTGCCGCCCACCACCTCGATCGGATGCTCGGCGTTCAGGCGGCGGCGCGCGGTCATTTCGGGATAGTTGGTGCGGCCTTCCAGAATAAACTGTTTGGCGTAGGAACCGTTCTGGATGTTCTTCAGGCATTCCTTCATCGCCGCGCGTGCCTGGTCGCCGATCACGCGCTGGCCGGTCACATATTCGCCATATTCCGCGTTGTTGGAAATCGAATAATTCATATTAGCGATGCCGCCTTCGTACATCAGATCGACGATCAGCTTCAGTTCGTGCAGGCATTCGAAGTAGGCCATTTCCGGCGCGTAACCCGCTTCGGTCAGAGTCTCAAAACCGGCCTTGACCAGTTCCACCGCGCCGCCGCACAACACGGCCTGTTCGCCGAACAGATCGGTCTCGGTTTCTTCGCGGAAATTGGTCTCGATCACGCCGCCCTTGGTGCCGCCGTTGGCCGCCGCATAGGACAGCGCAATGTCCTTGGCCTTGCCGGACTTGTCCTGGTACACCGCAATCAGCGTCGGCACGCCGCCACCCTTGAGGTATTCGGAACGTACGGTGTGGCCGGGGCCTTTCGGCGCGATCATGATCACGTCCACATTTGCCGGCGGTACGATCTGGTTGTAGTGGATATTGAAGCCGTGCGCAAACGCCAATGCGGCATCGGACTTCAGGTTTTTTGCCACGTCGGCGTGATACACCTCTGGCATGGTCTCGTCCGGCAACAGCATCATCACCACATCTGCGCCCTTCACCGCAACGGCGATTTCGGCGACCTTGTGGCCGGCCGCCTCGGCCTTGACCCAGGATGCGCCGCCCTTGCGCAGCGCAACCGTCACATTGACGCCGGATTCCTTGAGATTCTGGGCATGGGCATGGCCTTGCGAACCGTAGCCGATAATAGTTACCTGCCTGCCCTTGATCAGGGAAAGGTCTGCGTCTTTGTCATAATAAACTTTCATGTTGTCCTCATTTCCCAAAAAATTAAAAATCCAAAATTAAAGTTTCAAAATCCGTTCGCCGCGCCCGATGCCGGAAGCTCCAGTACGTACTGTTTCCAGAATCAGGTCGCGACCAATTTTTTCCAGGAGGCTGTCCAATTCGGCACATGAGCCGGTCAACTCGATGGTGCAGGTGCGATCGGTCTCATCGATAATGCGTCCACGAAAAGTATCTGCCATACGTTTCAATTCTTCACGTGCATCGCCTTCAGCACGCACCTTGACCAGCATCAACTCGCGCTCCAGATGCTCGCCCTCGCTCAAGTCGATCAATGCCGCAACATCCACCAGCTTATTGAGCTGCTTGTTGATCTGTTCGATCACCGCATCCGAACCGCTGGTAACGATGGTCATGCGCGACAAGGTCGGGTCTTCGGTTGGCGCAACCGACAAGGATTCGATATTGTAACCGCGTGCGGAAAACAACCCCGCCACGCGCGACAAGGCGCCCGCCTCGTTTTCCATCAACAGAGAAATAATGTGCCGCATTACAGCTCCTCCGCCAGAATAATTTCCGACAAGCCACGGCCGCCGGGAACCATCGGATAGACGTTTTCCGTCGGATCGGTCTTGAAGTCCATGAACACCAGGTCATGCTTGCGCGCAAAAGCCTCTTTCAACGCCGGCTCGACATCCGCAGGCTTTTCGATGCGCATCCCGACATGCCCATACGCCTCGGCCAGCCTGACAAAATCCGGCAGCGCGTTCATGTAAGTCTCGGAATAGCGGTTGCCATGGAAGAACTCCTGCCACTGCCGCACCATGCCCAGATAGCCGTTATTAAGCAAAATCACCTTGATCGGCAGGTGAAATTGCTTGCAGGTGGACAGCTCCTGAATGTTCATCTGGATGCTGCCTTCGCCCGTCACACAGGCCACCGTCGCGCCGGGATTGACCATCTGCACGCCCATCGCCGCCGGCAAGCCGAAGCCCATCGTGCCCAGGCCGCCGGAAGTAATCCAGCGGCGCGGCTGGTCGAACTTGTAGTACTGCGCCGCCCACATCTGGTGCTGGCCAACATCAGTTGTGATGAACGCATCGCCACCGGTAATTTCATGCAGCTTCTCGATCACGAATTGCGGCTTGATGATTTCGGCGGAATTCTTGTAGCGCATCTTGCCACCCGCAGCGCGCCACTCATCCACCTGCTGCCACCATACTGCCATGGCCGCCGCATCGGGCGTACTGTTGCGCAACACATCCAGCAACTCGTCCAGCACCAGCTTGACGTCGCCGACGATGGGTAGATCCACCTTGACGCGCTTGGCGATCGAGGATGGGTCGATGTCGATGTGGATGATCTTGCGCGGCACTTCGGCAAAATGTTCGACATTGCCGATCACGCGGTCGTCAAAGCGCGCGCCGACCGCCAGCAACACGTCGCAATGCTGCATCGCCATATTCGCTTCATAGGTGCCGTGCATCCCCAGCATCCCGACAAAGTGCTTGTCGCTGGCCGGAAAACCGCCCAAACCCATCAGCGTATTGGTGCAGGGAAAGTTCAGCAAGCGCACCAGGCTGATCAATTGCGCGGATGCATCCGACAGCACCACGCCGCCGCCCGCATAAATCATCGGTCGCCTGGCTTGCAGCAGCATCTGCGCCGCGCGCCTGATCTGCCCGCTGTCGCCCTTGCCGGCCGGATGATAGGAGCGGATGTTCACGCTGGCCGGATACTCAAAACTGGCCTTCTGATTGGACACATCCTTGGGAATATCCACCAACACCGGGCCGGGCCTGCCAGACTTGGCAAGATAAAATGCTTTCTTGATAGTCGGCGCGATATCCTTCGCATCCTTGACCAGAAAATTATGCTTCACGCACGGGCGGGTAATGCCCACCGCATCGACTTCCTGGAAGGCATCTTCGCCGATCGCGCCGGTCGGAACCTGGCCGCTGATAACCACCATCGGCGTGGAATCCATGTAGGCCGTCGCGATGCCGGTCACGGCATTGGTCAGCCCGGGCCCGGAAGTGACGAGCGCTACGCCTACCCTGTCGGAAGACCGCGCATAGCCGTCAGCCGCATGCACCGCAGCCTGCTCATGGCGCACTAGCACGTGCTTGACCTTGTCCTGCTGAAACAGCGCGTCATAAATGAACAACACCGCCCCGCCGGGGTAGCCAAACACATATTCAACCTGTTCCTCCTGCAAACAGCGGATCAGTATCTCCGCGCCGGTCAACTCCATCTCAATCACCTTGTATTCCTGCCAATCTCAAAGAATCACGTAAGATAAAGGCTGGTGGCGTTTTGGTCAACCAATCAACGCAATAATCGACGTAATATAAGGGCAAGATTGCTGCTGCTTCATAAACCTGCCGGAAAACGCTAGAATCGCCGCTTTGCAACCGACCCATCAAAGGAACCCCACATTATGTCGATGTCCGACCGCGACGGTTTTATCTGGTATGACGGCAAGCTTGTGCCATGGCGCGATGCTACGACCCATGTGCTGACCCACACGCTGCATTACGGCATGGGCGTGTTTGAAGGGCTGCGCGCTTACAAGGCCGAAAAAGGCACGGCGATTTTCCGCCTGCGGGAGCATACCGACCGGCTGTTCAATTCCGCATACATCTTCCAGATGAAGATGCCGTTTGACAAAAAAACCATCATGGAAGCGCATCGCGAAGTAGTGCGCATCAACAAGCTGGAATCATGTTACATCCGTCCGATCTGTTTTTACGGTTCCGAGGCGATGGGTATCGCCGCCACTGCCCTCAGTACCCACGTTGCCGTGGCTGCATGGCCGTGGGGCGCGTATCTGGGCGAAGAAGGCATGGCCAAAGGCATCCGCGTCAAGACTTCCAGCTTCACCCGCCATCATGTCAACATCAATATGTGCCGCTCCAAATCGGTAGGCACTTATACCAACTCCATCCTGGCGCACCAGGAAGTAGCGCACGACGGCTACGATGAAGCATTGCTGCTGGATGTGGACGGTTACGTTGCGGAGGGTGCCGGCGAAAACATTTTCATCGTCAAGAAAGGCAAGCTGTATACGCCCGATCTGACTTCCTGCCTGGAAGGCATCACGCGCGACTCCATTCTCATGCTGGCGAAAGAACTCGGCATCGAGTTGATCGAGAAACGTATCACCCGCGATGAAGTCTACACCGCGGACGAAGCCTTTTTTACCGGCACCGCAGCCGAGGTTACCCCGATCCGCGAACTGGATAACCGCACCATCGGCATCGGTTCGCGCGGCCCGATTACCACCAAACTACAGCAGGCTTTCTTTGATTGCGTCACAGGCAAGCACCCGCAGCACACCGATTGGTTGTCCTACGTCTAAGGGGGAATATCGTGAACAACGAAAACATCACCCAGCGCTACATCGAAGTAACCGCGCACGACTTACCATTAGCTTGTCCGATGCCGAACATGAGCCTGTGGAACACCCACCCGAAAGTCATGATTCCGCTCAATCATGGCGGCGAAGCGCGTTGCCCGTATTGCGGCACCTTGTATAAATTCAAGGGCGAGTTACCCAAGGCGCACCATTAACTCAATGCGTGCTCTGGTTCACGGGTGCGTTTCACGCACCATGGTGTGTGAAACGCACCCTACAGCACATCGAGGCGCGTGAAGCGCACACTACTGATGCACCAAACCGCAATACACAAAATTCTGGTTGTCAGCCCGAGTTGGGTAGGCGACTGCATGCTGATGCAGCCGATGCTGATGCGCCTCATGCAACATCACCCCGGTTGCCGTATCGACGTGTTCGCCCCGCCGTGGACGGAGAAACTGTTGCGCGCCATACCGGAGATACATGAGGTCATCATCAACCCGTTCCCGCACGGCGCGCTGCAACTGGCGGCGCGTTACCGGCTCGGCAAACAACTGCGCGCCACGCGCTATGACCAGGTCATCGTGCTGCCCAACTCGTGGAAATCCGCGCTGGTGCCATTCTTTGCGCATATCCCGCTACGCATCGGTTTTGTCGGCGAGTCGCGCTATATCCTGCTCAGCGACGCACGCAAGCTCGATAAACAAAAGCTGCCGCTGATGGTGGAACGCTTCGCGCAACTCGCCGAGGATGCGCAAGGCGAAATCCCGCGCCCGCTGGCGAACCCAAAACTGGCAATCAGCGAAGCGCAACGCGACGCGACCCTGCACAAACTGAAGCTGACGCTGAACCAACCCGTCGCGGCATTCTGCCCGGGCGCCGAGTACGGCCCCGCCAAGCGCTGGCCGGCAGCTTATTATGCGAACATCGCACAGCGCCTGCGACAACACGGCTATGCGGTATGGCTGATCGGCTCCGCCAAGGACCAACCCGTTGCGGATGAAATCAATCGACTTGCCGGTGCGCAATGCATCAACCTGTGCGGCCGCACCGATCTGGGCGATGCCATCGCGCTGCTGGCCTGCGCACATCTGGTTATCAGCAATGACTCCGGCCTGATGCATCTGGCCGCAGCGCTCGACCGTCCGATGCTGGCGCTGTTCGGCTCCAGCAGCCCGCAATTCACCCCGCCGCTGTCCGCACAGGCACACGTGCTAAAAATCGACATCAAGTGCAGCCCATGTTTCAAGCGCGAATGTCCGCTGGGACATTTCAACTGCATGATGAAGCTGACGCCGGATCATGTATGGAACGAACT
>JANLID010000235.1 GCA_024654105.1 Gallionella sp.
TTCCATTTCTCAATCAATAGTGAAATCGTAGGGTGCATTCCATGCACCAACGACAATGGTGCATGGAATGCACCCTTGGGTTATTGCTGTTTTGAAAGAGAAATGGAATTATTCCTCGGATTCTTCCAGTTTCCTGTACAGACTGGACAAGCCGATGTCGAGTTTCTGCGCGGCAGCGCGGCGGTTCCCACTAGCTTCCTCGATCGTTCGAAGGATAATATCCGCCTCATATTTTCGTACCTGCTCGCGCAATGTTCCGGAAGGTTCCGTACCCTCGCCAGCATGAGACAGTTGCACGGCCCTGGTGATTTGCGGCGGCAGGTCGGCAAGCGTGATGCGCCCCCCGTCGGCCAGAATGAGCGCGCGGTCGATGATATTCTCCATCTCACGCACGTTGCCCGGCCAGTCATAGTTCACCAGAAACTCCCCAACGTCGGGATCGAGCGCAACCTTATGTCCGCTATCGACACCGTGACGCTGCATGCCGCGCCGGAGCAGGAACTCCACGAGGGCGGGAATATCCTGACGCCGTTCCCGCAACGGCGGCATATCAATGTGAAAAACGCTAAGCCGGAAAAAAAGGTCTTCGCGAAACTTGCCTTGGGCGACCATTGCTCCCAGATCGCGATTGGTGGCGGCGACGATGCGCACATCCACGGAGCGTGTCTGTTCGCCGCCCACCGGGCGCACCTCCTTATGCTCGATCACGTGCAGCAGTTTCACTTGCAACGCAAGAGGCAACTCGCCGATTTCATCCAGGAAAATGGTACCGCCATCCGCCTCCAGAAACAACCCCTTTCTGGCCTTGTCCGCGCCGGTGAAGGAGCCCCGGGTATGGCCGAAAAATTCGCTTTCCACCAGGTTTTCGGGAATGGCGCCGCAGTTGACGGGAATGAAAGGGCCGTCGGCGCGCAGGCTCTGCTGATGGATCAGGCGCGCGACCACCCCTTTGCCCGTGCCGCTCTCGCCGGTGATGAGCACCGTGCTATTGGTGCGCGCCACCTTGACGGCCATATCTTCCATCTCGCGCATGGCGGGCGAGTTAAATCTGAACACTTCCTCGCCGGCGCCCAGCACCAGCCCGCGCAGCACCCGGTTTTCCGCGCGCAGCCCGCGCAGATCTGCCACCTTGGTCAACCGGTGCAGCAACTCTTCGTTGTTGAGGGGCTTGATCATGTAATCGGCCGCGCCCGCTTTGATGGCCTCGATCGCCGTTTCCACGGAAGCGAAGGCGGTCATCATGATGAACGCCGTATCTATGCCGGCGGCGCGCGCCTGGCGCAGCACATCAATGCCGCTCAGGCCGGGCAGTTTGATGTCGCACAGGGCGATATCCACGTCTCCCCGGGAAAGCTTTTCCAAGGCAGCTTCGCCGTCGCCCGCCTGTTCCACGGAATAACCCGCCTTGCGCAAATGTGCTGCCACCACCTGGCGGATAGCCGGTTCATCGTCAACGACCAGCAGTTGCAGCGATGTCATAGCTTATTGCTCCCGCCATCCGCGAGCAGAGGAAGTGTACCTTGCACCCGCGCCGGCCACTCCTGATCGGGGTGTCTGTGAAGTGAATTACGGGGATCAACGAGAAGTGTTAACCGCACCTGTGTTCCCTCGCCAAGAGCGGAGTCGATTTCGATTGTTCCGCCATGCTCGGTGATGATGGAGTAGCAGAGCGACAAACCCAGCCCGGTGCCTCTGCTCTTGGTGGTGAAGAAGGCATCGAACGCGCGGTCGAGCGTGCCCCTGTCCATGCCGCAACCGTTGTCCGCCACGACAAGGCGCACATTACCCTCACACACTTCGCTGCTCAGCGTAATCTCCCGTGGGCGGTCTTCCGCGGATTCCAGTGCGTCGGCGGCGTTGATCAGCAGGTTCATGACCACCTGCGTGAGCTGGTCGGCCACACCGTAGATTGCCGGCAACTGGCTGTCCAGATCGAGTTGCAAACTTACTTGGTGCATTCTTTTGTCGTAACCCATCAGACCGGCGGATACCCGCACCAGTTCATTCAAGTCCAGCAAGTCGCGCTCCGCCGGCTGGGGCGCGGCAAATCCGGATATCTCGCGGTTGATCGCGGAAATGCGCCGGATTTGGGTCTGGAGTATGGCCAGTTTATCCCCCGCCACTTTGCGTTGCCCGGATGCCTGTTCGTCAACCATTTCCTGCAGTACGCCGGACATGGCCGCGATGGGATTGCCGATCTCATGGGCTACGCCAGCGGCCAGCGCACCCACCGCCGCCATCTTCTCCTGATGGAAATATTTCTGGCGCGCGATCAGCAGCTCCTTTTCCCGCTCGTCCAGGGCGCTCGCCATATAGTTCACCGCCTGCATCAATTCGCCCACCTCATCGTTGCGTTTCATGGTGGTTAAGGCATTCCGCTTTCCATTGATGATATCCAGCGCCTGCGCTTTCAGGGCGTGCAAATCGCTGGTGAGCCGCGTGAAAAACAACCCGATGCTTGCGCCCAGCAATAGCAGGCCGATCAACCCGAACATCAGCGAGGCGAGCGCCGCCGAATCCCATTGCATGATGAAACGTTCCGCCGTTGCCTTTTGCTCTTGCCGTGTTTCATCAATATGCCGGGTAATTTCATTCTTTACCTTGATCAATTCAGAATTCATTGCGGCCAACCCTGCCCCGGATGTATCTGCGGCAGCCTGCGCCATCAGCCGCTCGATCCTTGCAAGATTCACACCGGCAAAGGGAAAACGCGCCACCAGTTCGGCATTCTTTCGCTTGAGCAGCTCGAAATTCGCCTGAAAGCGCTGCACCCCCATTTCCGGGTCATCCGTACCCGAATTGACAAAAACCGCCATGACAATGTGAAAGGTAGCTGCATCCACCTGCCTGAGTTTATCCTCGACCTCATAGAGACTCCGCAACTGTTCAAACTTATCCACCAGTTCCGCTTTTTTATAAAAGGTGTAAGCGGTGAAAAGCACCACATAGATGGCGACTGCGGCGAATGCCAGGAACCCCTTGACCCGGAGCGGAACTTCAGAAACGGTCGGTTTCGCCGCCGCGAGCGGGGGTGCATACCCTTCCCTGTCCCGAGCCAAGCCTGTCCTGAGCCCTGTCGAAGAATCGAAGGGATCAACACGAGGCTTACCAGTGGTTTCGGCCATCGAGGCGTTCATTGCGGTTTCCAAAATAGTGAAGCATTCATGCTTCAAGGCAAGTGCGCGCATGAAATACACCACGCTTATTCAGACAATCCAATATCATGTTAACACTCACGGCGGAGAGTGCATACTCTGTCAATCCCCTCCCGCCAGGGAAGGAGAAAGCGGATGAAAGGCGCGGTTCATGTAGGCGATGACCGCCTCCACTTCGCCTTCCGACAACACCGATTTCCATGCCGGCATGGATGTCTCGGGCAGACCCTCCCGAATCACCGTTCTCAGGCGTGTCCGGGTCATGCCATGCATGGCGGCGGGGCTGGTCAGGTCGCGCGGATGGGGCTCCATGAAGCTGCCGATCCAGTTGCGCGAGGTGCCGTCGGCCGCGTGGCAGAAGGCGCAATTCTGCTGATACAGGGTTTCGCCGCGGCGCTCCGTCGCCGTCAGCCCGCTCAACCGGGGAGGCAGGTCATGCAAACGATAGGGGCTGGCGCTGGCCATGGCATCTACCGGCGGGTATTCCCCCGGGGTAAATGCCGGCGGGTAATCTCCCGGGGCAAACTGATTGCGCGGATAAGACAAGGGGCGCAATTCCCAGCGCGCGCCCCCGCTGGCGACATGGGCGCGATCATGGCAACTCACGCAGGAAGCCAGGAACAACCGCTTGCCATCGGCCTGTTGCGGATCGAGCTGCTCCCAAGGGGTATCCAGCGGGATTTTGCCGGTGGCAAAGGGGGCGGCGGCGTAGCGCTCATGGTTTGGCCAGCCGTTCTCCGCAGTATGGTAACGCGTATTCTCCGCCTTCATAATCATGAATTCCTGCCGCACAAAATCTGCCACCGCAGCGATCTCGTTTGGTTGCAGAACAGTGGCAAAGCCCTTCATGGCTGTATCGGGCCGTCCGTCCCGGATGGATTGCAGCATCCGTTCGCGATCCGGCTTATCCGGCGAGGCATGGGTGAAATCCAACGGCTTGGGATCAAGAAAGGTAGCTGCCAGCGTACGGGCATCGCCGGAGTAGCCGTGACAGTAGTAACAGCGAAAATTGTAGATGCGCCTGCCCAGCTCGTGTTCCGCGCCGGCCGGGGCCACCGCAGACTTCAATTGCGCCGCGTCTGCTTGCGCGGTTCCTGGCTGCGCCGGCTCAAGGCAGCCGCTTGCCAGCACGGCCACGGCTACCGACAAAAACAACCTTTTCATTTCTTGCTGTTTCCCGATCCTTTATCAAGTTGCCCGGGGTTGGTGTAGCGCCGGAATACAAACTCCGCAATATCGGCGATTTCCTGGTTGTTAAGCACTTTGCCCCACGCCGGCATTTCCGTGCCGAGACTGCCGTCAGTAATGATCCGGAACAAGGTCGGCCGATTCAACCAGCGCCGTGAAGTGTCGAGCAGGAAATTGCGCGGCGGAGGGTTGATAAAATAAGCGCGCGGCCCTTTCCCGTCTCCGCTCTGCCCGTGGCAGGCAGAACAGTTTGACTGGTATAAGGAGCTCCCCTTGATGCGATCGCCCTTCAGACCCAGAGGCATGGGCAAGGACATATCCGAGATGCCGGTATTGGCCATGAATGTTTCACGGATATAGTCCACCACAGCCGCTATATCGCTATTGCTGAGCTGGCTACTGAAAGGTTGCATTGCGGTGCCCGCCCGCCCGTAGGTGACGGCGTTAATCATGCGTTCCCGAGTCAATTTGGCGGCAGACTCGGGCGAGGTGAAATTTCGCGCCGGAGGTTGCAATTTTCCCCACATCGCGCCGGCGCCTTTGTCGCCATGACACACCGAGCAAGTATGCTTGAAAATCTGCGCCCCCCGGTTTGTTTCGGGTGTCGCGCCGGTGGAGCCGGCCATCGCCGAACCCCAGCCGCAGAATAGCAGCAGGGCGCAATAGCGCAGCATATTGCGCCCTGCGAGCCTCCCGGTTTTGGAGTGCTCGATGGGTG
>JANLID010000161.1 GCA_024654105.1 Gallionella sp.
GCCGAACTGATTGCTACAAGCGTGCTGGCGGCGCAAAAATCCAGCGTATCGGCGCGCTTCCTGGCCTCCGTCAGGAGTATCTGGAATGCCGTGATCTCATGGTCGGACAACGCGATTAAAAATTTAAAGTCGCGTTTTGAGCAGGCTAACCAAAGGCAACGCGCCATCTATGCCGGTGCGATTGTCGTGCCAGTGGTGCTGCTTGGCGTGCTGGCGTTAATGCTGGGCGGTCGAGATGAATTGGGTCGGGATGAATTGCCTGCCCCGCCGAATGCCGAATCGCTGCCGGCAGCAAGCAGTGTTGAGCCGGCGCCGGTGGTTGCTTCGGCGATCCCTGCCGCGCCCGTTGTGAAAAGCAAGACGGCAGAAGCAACCCCGGCACAGCCAGCTACTGTTTCCAAGCCCGACACCAAGAAAATTACCGAGAAAAAGCTGGCTCCGAAAAAAACTGCCGATAGCACGGCAGACAGCAAAAAAACCAGCGATCAACCTGCAAGTGACCAATTTACCAGCGATCAACCCAAGCAGGCGGATACACAACCCAAGCAGGCGGATACACAACACAAGCAGGCGGATACACAACACAAGGGTGCGACAGATGTACCGGCCGACAAGAAGAACTGGCTTGGCGGCATCATTGGCAGTGATGCCGGACAACAAGGCGCAAAAGCCCATATTGCCGTCAAATGCTATCCCGGAGCGCAGGTATTTGTAGATGGCAAGCAAAAAGGCAAGATAATTTCAGTGGTGTTGCTGGTAGACGTTTCTCCCGGCAAGCATACGGTGATTGTAGCCGGTACCCATGGTGAGGTTTACTCGCAACAAGTTGAGTTGGCTGAAGGCAAGAAAGCGAGCATCCGACCGGATTTTTGTAATTAGTGAAAATGTTTCTGATTACCGGGTTTATACAAATGAACAGCGCAATAAGTATCTATTCGGACGGATATCATGATTAGCCAGCTAGGGCGCTATGAGGTGCTTGGCGAACTCGGCCAGGGGGCGATGGGCATCGTCTACAAGGCCAGGGATCCGCTGATTGACCGCGTGGTTGCGATCAAGACGATTAACCTCGGGCTCGCGCTGGACGAAAAAGAGGAATATGAAGGCCGCTTCTACCAGGAAGCCAAGGCGGCCGGACGGCTCAACCACCCGAATATCGTGACTATTTACGATGTGGGCAAGAGCGGAGATGTGGCCTACATTGCCATGGAGTTCCTGCAAGGGCGCGAGTTGCGCGACATCATGAACGATGGGGGGTTGCTACCCGTCGAGCAGGCGCTGGATATCGTTGCCCAAGTGGCGCAAGGATTGGCTTACGCGCACGAGCATGAAATCGTGCATCGCGATGTCAAGCCTTCGAACATCATGGTGGTGCGCGATGGTCACGTGAAGGTCACCGATTTCGGGATTGCGCGTATGGCTTCTTCGTCAGTGCGCACCCAGACCGGCATGGTACTGGGCTCGCCGAAATATATGTCTCCGGAGCAAGTGATGGGCAAGGCGATAGACCAGCGTTCAGATATTTTTTCGCTGGGCGTAATGCTCTATGAAATGCTGACCGGGCAGGCACCCTTTAATGGCGAGAACGTCAACGCCATCATGTATCAAACGCTGAATGCGACCCCGGCACCTCCCAATACATTAAACCCTGCTGTGCCGGAAATGGCCAATTTTATCGTGGCCAAGGCATTAGCCAAAAAACTGGAGGATCGCTACCAGGATGCCAAGGATTTTGCTGCTGATTTGCGCGCCTGCCGCGACACCTTGCCACGTTCCGGCAAACAGATAGATGTCTCCCCGCCCGCTGGCGGCGAAAGAAAATTGCCGGACGCCATTGCCACTACCGGCAGCAAGGAGGCGAGTGATGAGGAAGCGAAGCCATCGTCAACGACATGCTTGTCGCAGGCTTTTGATTCCGCCGCAGCAACCATGCGCCTGGCTGCTTTGACGGCCACCAGCGAAGATGTTGACGAACTTGCCAAGACGCTCAAGATACAACGCCCCAGCGCCGAGTCGATCAAGCAGGCGGCTCCCGCGGTAAAAAATCCCTCCACGGCATCCCCTGCCGTTCCTCGCCCTGCCGTGCGCCAAAGCCCGGCGGAACCGCCTGCCCAACCCGGTAACAGCAATCTGATGCTGGTTGTTATCGTGTTGTTGGTGCTGTTGGGTATTGCCGTTTTTTTTGCCACCTGACTTTTTGCGGCCTCCGGGAGTATGGCGATCAAACCCTCGGTACGCTTTGCCACGGTTCTGCTGTTATCGCATGCCATAGCTGCATCCGTGGTATCTATGACTGCGATGCCATGGACAGCCAGACTGGCGGTACTTTTGCTGATTGTGCTGAGCCTGTCCTACTATCTGGCACGCGATGCCTTTTTGATTTTTCCCGATTCGTGGCGCGAAATTTCACTCGATCAAAGCAGCGTATCAATCGTTGCACGGAACGGTTCAAAACTGATTGGGCAAGTTGCAGGCAAGACCATCGTCAGCCCGTATTTTGTCCTGTTGCGTATCAGACCAGAGGGGCGTTACCGGCCGGTTTCCCGTGTCATTTTTCCCGATGCGATGGACGGTGATGCATTCCGCGAGTTGCGCGTCCGCCTGAAATTCGCCACACCATGACGCAGAAACCACCTAGCAGCCTGTCGGACTTAAAATTTCCGGAGCAACAAACCGTTGCACCGGCAAGCAATTGCACAAAAAATAGGCATATTTCGCTGTTTTTTACCAG
>JANLID010000253.1 GCA_024654105.1 Gallionella sp.
GCTGAAACAATATATGGCTGACGCTTGCCCAACGGATGCTTGGCCCATTCGGACCGCGCACTGACTATTACCTTGTTGCCGTCCTGATAAACCAGTTCGAGTTCGCCATCTACCAGATAAACCGATTGGCCCTGCAAACCATGTACCTTGAACGGGTCGCTCCCCTGCGGGACTGTCTCGATATGACAATAGTCAAGCAGTTCACGCAGCTTGTCAGGGTTGAATGAGGCAATCGGCTCCAGTCCGGCCAGAACTTTAACGTCAAGTGCGTAAGTCATCAGATAATCCTAAAGTTCGAATACCTGGTTGTTCAGCAGCATCGTTGGGCATCGACCGTGAACGCTGTTTTCAATTTCCTGCATGGTCAGTTCCACCTCGCCGGGTTTGAGGTGGGTAATGAATACCTCTGCGTCACGCTGGAATTTCTTCAGTTCCTCGGCCAACATGCTGGGGCAAAGATGTTTGGAAACAATGGCCAATTCCTTTTCGCTGTTCGAAAATGCCGTCTCGATAATGAGATAACGCAAGTTCTGAATTTTATTGATGACTTCCCATGACGCGTCATGGATCGTGGTATCACCGCTGAATACCAGGCTCGTTTTGCCGCTATCCAGATGGTAGCCGACTGCGGGTACCACATGATCGGCAGGGATGGCGGTTATTCTGCGCCCATTCAATACGACAGCCTCGCCCAATTCTATCGACTGATAACGCATGAAGGGGTTTTTCGCGTTGGGTATCCTGGTGAAGTCCGGCCAGATTTTCCAGTTGAATATATGTTGTTTGAGAATATCCAGCGTTTCTTCAGTGGCGTACACAGTCAGGGGGCGATCACGCATGAACCCGACGCTGTCCACCATGAACGGAATGCAGGCGATATGATCAAGATGCGAGTGCGTGACAAAAACATGATCGATCATGCTGAGCTCGGTCAGGCTGAGTTCGCCGGCACCCGTACCTGCGTCAATCAGCACGTCCTGATCGAGCAGGAACGAGGTGGTGCGCAGATTGCCACCGATTCCGCCGCTGCAACCTAAAATTCTCAGCTTCATTGTTTTGTCACCTTTATCCTGAATGGTGAGTAGAAAGTAGGAAGTGGAGCGGCGCTTCGCGCCTCAGTGAGAAAACCCACTCCTTACTCCCTATTTCGTCTGGAACACGAATACGCCATCCCAGTCCGCCGCCGGCGGGTTCTTGCGGAAGTAGGCGACGCGCTCTGCATAAATTCCATACAGCGCGGTATCCGGCGACATGCGCTGCAAATTCATCAATTGCAATTCTGCCTGATCCCAATCCTGTCTGCGATACAGGCGCCGCACTTCATGGAACAGCTTGACTTCATCCTGCATATCCTTGCTTACTTCGCCGAGCAGTCCAACCGGCTCGTAAATCGCTACCGGCTTGTCCTTGCCTTTTACCCGCACATGGTCAAGCTCGCGATAAACAAAGCCGGTTACGGCATTTTTGGTATTCTCGCCGACAATCACGCCGACGCCATATTGCTTGGTAATGCCTTCCAGGCGCGAGGCCAGGTTTACCGCATCACCCATCACCGTGTAGGCGACGCGCACTTCTGAACCCATGTTGCCGACGCTGACACGGCCAGTGTTGATGCCTACGCCAACATGAATCTCCGGCCAGCCGCGCTCCTTGAAATGCGGCTGCAACGCTTTCAGGGTCGCCTGCATCTCGATGCCCGCCAATATGGCATTGGATGCATGGTTTGCATCCGGCAGAGGTGCACCCCAGAATGCCATGATGCAGTCGCCCATGTACTTGTCTATGGTGCCGCGATGTTTATAAACGACGCGGGACAGGGGCGTCAGGAATTCATTCATCAGCAGCGTCAACTCTTTCGGATCCAGCCCTTCCGAAATGGTGGTAAAGCCGCGCACATCGGAGAACAGGATGGTCATTTCGCGGCTATCGCCTTCCATCGATACGCTTTCCGGATGTTCGGCCATTTCCTCGACCAGCTCGTTCGGCACATACTGGCCAAACAAGCTGGTGATCTGGCGTTTGGTGCGCGATTCGATGAAATAACCGTAGGACATATTCAGTGCAAACAGCAGCGCAATCATCACCAGACTGTTTGCCACCAAAAACAACAGGTTTCCGTAATGCCATGCAAGCAAACTTAATCCCTGAGTAATGGCAAACATGAATACCGACACCAATATCGTTTTTGCCGGGCTCAATTGCGGCAACAAAAAACTTAACGCAATACCGATTAACAACAGCCAGACCACCTCCGCACCAATCATGTAGGCGGGGCTGTCTTTCAGGTTCTGATCGAGAATGCCGGCGATCATGTTGGCATGGATTTCCACTCCGGGATAAACCTCTGCCACCGGTGTGGCACGCATATCCAGCAACCCTGGGGCGGTCGTTCCCACCAGCACGATCTTGCCCTTGAGCTGAGAAACTTCGACGCGGTCATGCAGCACATCCGCAACTGAAATGTAACGGAAGCTACCTTGTTTGCCGCGGTATGGCACGAAGGTAGCCACCTCGGCATCCAGCGGAATTTTCAGCCGGCCACCGGCCGTATCCAGTTCCAGCCATTCCAGGCCGCCATAGCCGCTGGACTTGCCTTCGGCAAAGCCCGGCAGCAGCTTGGGTTGTCCGAGCAGGGTGCGCACCACTGCGAGTGACAGGGACTCATAATAGGCGCCGCCGTATTCCACCAGCATCGGCACGCGGCGCACCTCGCCGTCAAAGTCTACCAACGGATTGAAATGCCCGGCGCTTGCCGCAGCCTGCTGCAATTCCGGAAGATTTGCCCCATATCCGTTCCAGCTCATAAAATCGATCGGTCTGCCCTTGAACGTGCCTGCCGCGAAGGCCGGATCGGGCAACGTTCCGGAGACATTGGTGTCGTCCTGACTGGTCAGATAGTAACCCAATACCACATTGCGGTTTCTGATCTTGTCGGCAAACAGTTTGTCGTATTCGAGTTGCGGCCGGAGTTGCGCTAGCGCCGCCTGAAACTGCGCATCGCCCTTGAGCTGCTCTTGCCCGATTTTCTGCAAGACCTTGAGTCCGGAGCTCTCATCTTTTTCGGCAAACACCACGTCGAAACCCACTACCGCAACACCATGTTTGTCAAATAGTTTGTCCACCAGCAAACCGAGACGATCACGGCTCCACGGCCAACGACCTTCCTCCTTGAGGCTTTTTTCGTCGATATCGAGAATGACAATGCGCTCGTCCACCGTGCGCGGCATGGTCAATTGCAAGCGGTAATCGTAAAAAATAGCAGAGAGATGATCTACTAAATTGAGCCGGTAGAAGCGCGCGGCATTGCCGATTAAAATCAGGACTACCAACAGTCCGAGTCCAATCAGAATTGCGTTTTTTTTCACGATGCACAACAGAAGACAGATGACAGAAGACAGATGACAGAGGTTTTGTTGCCGCTGCGCGGCAATCTTTCAATAAAGGCGAGGCGAAGCCGCGACAACGCTTCTGTCCTCTGTCCCCTGTCCCCTGTCATCTGACTACCCCTTGAAGTAAAACTCCATTTTGATCCCGGCCAGTTCGATGACATCGTGGTCATTCAGTTGATGCGGTTGGTCTCCCAATGTCACACCATTCACCATTGGATGATTTGCGCCTTCTACGTGGGTGATGAAATGGCCGTGCGGGCGACGGGTCAGGACTGCCACCTGTACGCCAGGTTTGCCCAGTGTGGTGAGATTTTTCACCAGCTCAAGCTCCTTGCCGGCATTGGGCCCGGTCAGGATTTGCACTGCGGCTGCCTGCGGCATGGGGGCTGCCGCAATAGCGGGACTGACGGGCTTGGCTACCGGAGCGGCAGGCGCAACCGGCGGGCGAACATCAAACTTGCCGGTTTTTTCTACCACATCAGCGGGTTGTGTTGCATTTACGTTGACTTGCGTCCTCATGAAGCTGGCCGTCGCATCGCCTTTTTCCACCTGCGGCGCAGCCTGCTTGACCGGCGCGCGCAATACCATGGTTTTTTCAAAATCAGCCGCATTCGCCTGAGTGGTCTGGTCGTTGATATATTTCAGCTTGTATTTGCCGATTTCAATCAAGTCGTTGTTTTGCAAGAAGTGTTTTTTGGTTGGGATGCCATTCACTTCCAGTCCATTGGTGCTATCCAAATCCTCAAGGAATGAGTCGTGCAGGATGGTAACGATCGCTGCATGCTCGCCACTTACCGCCAGGTTGTCGATGACGATATCATTGTGCGACTTGCGTCCGATGGTCATGCGTTCCTTGTTCAAAGGGTATTCCTTGAGAACCACGCCATCCATGCTGAGTATCAGTTTCGCTGCCATTATTGTGACCCTCGTGCCGTTTATTTTTTGAACCAATTGAACAGGTTTGCCAGCCAGCCGCGCGGCACGGCAAACTCGCCTTTCACTTTAACCAGTATTACCGAAACATTGTCGCGACCACCGTTGTCATTCGCCATCTGGATCAATTGCTCTGTTGCCAGGGGCAGATTGCTCTGCATCGCATATAGCGTGGACTGGATATCTTCGTCTTCTACCATATCGTTCAGACCATCCGAGCACAACAGGTAGATATCGCCCACCTGTACATCATGCAGATGAATTTCCGGCTCCACTTCAGCATCAATCCCTACCGCACGCGTCACCAGATTTTTGTTCTTGGACAGGCGCGCGTCCTCGATGCTGATCATCCCGCCATCAATTTGCTCCTGCAGCAGGGAGTGGTCGCGGGTAATTATCTCCAGCGTTTCGCCGCGCAACCGGTACATGCGCGAATCACCCACGTGTCCGACCACTACGCGATTGTCATAAAACAAGCCGGAAACAATGGTTGTGCCCATTCCCGCATATTGCGGCTGGCTCTGTGCAGCCTGGAAAATTGAAGCATTCGCTTTGCAAATGTTGTCGCGCAATAGCAATGCCCCCAGCTCATCACCGGTCGCATCGTCACGGTCTGTCGGACTCGCATTCTGCAAGTGCTGGCAGATTTCCGTCATGACCACCGAAACGGCAATACCGCTCGCCACTTCGCCCGCATTATAACCGCCCATCCCGTCTGCCAATACAACCAGACCGCAGGCTGCATCCTGCACCACGCTGTCCTCGTTATGCGAGCGCACCATGCCCGGATTGGTTTGACTGACTATCTCGATCGCATCTTCTACTTTCATGGTTTACCCCTGTAAGCTG
>JANLID010000254.1 GCA_024654105.1 Gallionella sp.
GCTTGAGCGTACTGATCAATGCGTGGGGTTTTCTGGCGGTATTTTTCGCTGCCGTCGCGCTGCGCCAGACCGAAGTGAAGCTCGCCGCCGCCGCTCAGGATTGCGCGAATCCGCCGCAAACGGGCGGAACGGAACCGGCGCCTTCAAGCGCAAGCCTGGATAGCGGGCCAGCGCAGACTGTCAGCGGACGATCGCTGATATTCAAGGAACATCTGGAGAGGCTGTCGGAATTGATGCTCATCCTGCTGCTCGGCGGCACGCTGTTTCTCGATTCGTGGACCTGGCGGGCGGTGGGACTGGCGCTGTTCCTGTTCATGGTGGCGCGCCCGGTCAGCGTCCTCGCCAGCCTGTTGGGTACCCGCACTTCGTGGCCGATACGCGGTATGGTGGGATGGTTCGGCGTACGCGGCATCGGTTCACTCTACTACCTGATGTATGCCATACAGCACGGACTCCCAGAAGAACTGGCGTTGGAGCTTATCCAACTGACGCTAATCGCGGTATCGCTTTCCATTCTTGTCCACGGAACCAGCGTCAAGCCGCTGATGGGCCTCTTTTGGCGTCACCGCAAGCGTCTGCCGGCGGAATAAGTGGTCTCTCAAGCTGTCAAATCATAAAACTGAATCAAATTGCTTCCCGCCTCTTTGGCTCGATACATTGCAGTATCAGCCCACTTGAGGATATTGGCCTGGCTGGTTTCTTGCTTGCCGAACAACGCCAAGCCGATGCTCGCCGTGCACTGATGCTCGACGGTTGTTTCCGCTGTTCCCTCATCCTGTATTTTAAGCACGTAAGGCATAGCCAGCGCAGCGCGGATTTTCCTGGCCACGATCTCGGCTTGTGATCTTGACTCGGCTTTATCCGTATCCAGGTCGCCAATCATCACCACAAACTCGTCACCGCCGAAGCGCGCCACGGTATCCATCTCGCGCACGCAACTTTTCAGTCTATGCGCCGTCTCAATCAGCAGCAAATCGCCAACCGCATGCCCGTGCGCGTCATTAAGCAGCTTGAAATTGTCCAGATCGAGGAACATCATTACGCCATAGGAGCCAGTGCGCTTGCTGGCAGCCATGGCCTGGCTCAGACGGTCGCCGAGCAGCCGGCGGTTGGGCAATTTGGTGAGCTCGTCAAAGAACGCCATTTGACGCACCTGGTCTTCCATCTGCTTGCGCTCGGTGATGTTACGGATGTTGCACTGAATTATCTTGATGCCTTCACAATCGTAAGTATTGCTGACGAATTCGACCGGGATTTCTGCTCCTGCTTTTGTTTTCAGCGGAAGATCTTCGTAGCGGACATACCCCTTCGCTTGCAGCTCCGCGAACATTTCCTTGCTCTCGGCCTTGTCCGCAAACGGGCCCACTTCCCACAGCTTTTTCCCCAGGAATTCGGCGTGCGAGTAGCCGAGCAATTCGATCAAGTAGGGGTTGACGTCCTCGATCTGGGCCGTATCGGAGTTAAGCAGCAGAATGCCGTCTCGAGCGGTTTCGAATAGCCTGCGGTAGCGTGCCTCGGATACCCGCAGCGCCTTAAGCGCGCGATCACTTGGCGAATCCGTGGCAGATGCCATTTCGGGATGGGGCGGGAGGGTGCTTTTCACAAAAACTCGCCATAACACTTCCAATGCTGCCAGCGTCCGTTTTTGTGCCATGGCGGTCTGTACGCTAGGACACATAAGCCGCCGGTTGGTTCCGCCCGGCCGCCGCCGGCCGGCGATCAGGCCGGTGGCTTTGGACTTCGGACTGCTGCCGCAGATACTCCTTGCGTTTCATATCGAGATACTCACCCTGTTCCATTTCATGCAACTGGCGCGGATAGCGCTCGATGGCCGTGAACCACTCATGCAGGCGCTTTTCGAGGCGCTCCTGCGGCGGCAAGGACATGGCTTCGAGAAAGGCGTCGATGGCGAGGTAATAGCGCATGGTATTGCGTTCCACCAGGCCGCGTATTCCACCGATGTGAAGGGGCTGGCCGTCAGCCCCTGTGCCGGCGACGGCAAATCCCACCTTGCTCCTCCCGATTGTGGCGAGGTAGACCTCCAGCGCAAGCCGTCCCGCCAGGCCATAGGAAAACGAATACGAAAAGTGAATGAATGTGCGCCCGGATTCCAGCGGGATTGCCTCGAGCGCGATGCGGTAGTCGCGCGTGCTGAATGGCCCCGCGTCGGCGTTCAGCCTCACCTGCAGGTAGTTCGCCGATTGGGCGGCAACACGGTAGGCAAAGTCCACCCGGTAGGCCTTCTCCAGGGGTTCGTCGTATTTCCTGCCGATGCTTACATTGAGGACGGCCCCCGGGCTGCCCGCCGAGGCGCGGCAATACTTGGTATTGATGTGAAGAATCAGAATGTCGCACCAATCGCCCGGATTGTTCAGCCCGGCGCGCACCGTTGCAAACGGGTAATTGACGCGCGCATAAATGTCGCCCGTCACGCTATCCGGGGTTTCGCTGGAGTCCAGGTACAGCGGCCTGTGGAACTGATTGCGGCTGAGCCGATCCTGCAGGTCGTCGTATTTGGCGCGCAGCGATGCGGCGGCGTTCGCGTCCGAATCGCCGGCTTGCGCAATGCCCGCGCCTAGGCATAGCAGGACGATTGCAGAAAACCGCGCCACGGCCGAATAAATCCGCGCCGTCATATTTGCGTGGACTTGGACCGCAATTGGCATCGGCACCACCGATTGGCGGTGCGCCCGGCTGCACTAACTCTTCTTGAGATCCTCAACCGCCTGCTTGACGTCGCCGATGCCCTTTTGCACCTTCCCGGAAATCTGTTTTGAAAGCCCCTTGATCTGTTGTTCCTTGCTTCCAAGCACTTTTCCCGCTTCTTCCTGGACTTTGCCGACAACGTCTTTCGCTGCGCCCTTGACCTGGTCTTTGTTCATGTTCGACTGCTCCTGTTGTAAACGCTGCACCCAGCGCAATAAGAAATAGCGGCTATATCTTGCCCAGCACGAATAGAATCAACACAATCAGCAGTATCAAGCCAACTCCGCCGCTGGGACCGTAACCCCATTCCCTGCTGTGAGGCCAGGTGGGAATCACACCCGCAAGCGCCAGAACCAGAATCACCAAAAGTATGGTTCCAAGATTCATTTCACCTCTCCTTGTCTCGCCTTGCGGCAGCGACTGGCAATTTCAGCCGCTTTACTTCGTTCCTTTGAGGATCATGTCGTTCTTGACCGATTTCACGCCCTTGACGCCCTTGGCAACTTCGACGGCCTTGTTGATATCGGCGCGGGAACCGACAAAGCCGGTCAGCTGGACTATGCCCTTGAAGGTTTCGACGTTGATTTCGGCTGACTTGAGCGAAGGTTCTTCCAGCACTGCTGCCTTTACTTTGGCAGTAATGACGGTATCGTCGACGTATTCCCCGGGGGATTCCTTCTTCGACGTCGAGGTGGCGGATTTCTCTTTTGCGGGTTTGTCCGCGTCAGCCTTGGCGCCTGTTTTATGACATTTCGCGCAATCGGCCGGCGCCTTGACGCTGAACGCCTTCGCGCCGTCATGGCAGGCACCGCAGAACTTGCCTTCGTTCATCGCGGCCATGGTTATCTTGTCGCCGCCTTTTTTCATTTCGAACAGCTTGGGCTTGGTGTGGCAATCGGCGCATTTCGCGCCCTTGTCCGCATGTACCTTGGCATCCAGTACAACCTTGCCTGCCCCGCCGCCGGCCCACTCCACGGTCCCGGCCGGAACCGCCATGACATTCCCAATCGACAGCAGCAGCGCCGCGAATACCGCAATAATTGCCGTTAACTTCATTTTG
>JANLID010000264.1 GCA_024654105.1 Gallionella sp.
GCAGCATCTTGCGCAGGCTCTCGATCTGCTGCGCAGCCTCGTCCTTGTCCTGTGCGCCGCGCATCTCGCTGAACAGGCGAATCCGCTCCACCCGCGAGATGCCTTCAACCAGCGCCGTCACGCTGCGGCCGAAACGCGCGGCCAGCGCCTCGATCCAGTCATCAAGATAATCCGGTGCGGCATGCAGCACGGTGGCCGCAATGGTTTCATGATCCAGGCGCATACCGACCAGAATGGATGCCGCGCCGAGCGCGTGCCGCAACAATGGCGTGCCGGTGACTTCGCTCTGTCCGTGATAGAGCGGCGCGGCAAATTCGCAAGCCTGACGGACCAGTGAAATTTCTGCGGGCGGGTAAACCGCAGACAATGCAGCCAGCCACTGCTGGATGTCTGCGCTGTCTTCGCCCGAGAGAGGGGGAAAGTTATGCTGTACGGAAACCATGCGCTTCAAACCGGGTAGATAATCCTGATGCGCAGATTACACGGATCAGGAATCATGTCCACTACCCGGAATAGCCGGCAGTTTCACGAGGGAAAAATCCTTTTCTGAATCGCGTGAGGCGGCAGCGCAGCCAGTTGCCGTTGCGTGTGCTCGTAGCCGATGGCAATGATTTCCTCGGCGCGATCAAATTCCAGAAAACGGATGTGTCCCAGCGGCGGCTGAATAATTACATCCGGCTGGTCCAGATGCAGACGGGTTTGGGTAATGTGCGTTTCCATGATGTTGATCGAGGCCAGCAGCACTTCGAAGATACTGGGCAGCGGCTCCGGGGAAACCCAGCTCCTGAATTGCGCCGAGGCGGGATTGTCTCCGGCGAGCAGTCTCTGCCTGATGTCCTTCATCGACAAGCGGTAGTCGCCCACCCAGCGCGAGAATATGCCGGAAGCGCGGTCTTCTGTGCTGCCTGTTTTTCCTGCGGCCAGCAGCGGTTTCAGGTTTTTGCCGGCAATGATTTCGTGGTTGAGATCGACCGCGATCACAATGTCGGCGCCCATGGCGCGGGCTGCGCTCGCCGGCACCGGGTTGGTGAGGCCGCCGTCCACCAGGACGCGCCCATTGCTGCGCACCGGCGTGAAAATACCGGGCACCGAAATGCTGGCGCGCACCGCCTCGATCACGTCGCCGCTGCGGATGATAACTTCCTCGCCGCTGACAATGTCCGTCGCCACTGCCGCAAAGGGGATCGGCAACGCTTCGATGGTATCGGCATGAATATGCGCGCGCACCAGTTCGCTGACCCTGGCGCCGTCGAGCAGGCCGGATTTGGGCAGCACAACATCGAAGAAAGAAGCAGTCTTTTTCCAGTCAAAGGCCAGAAAGGTAGCTTCCAGTTCATCCAGCTTGCCGGCGGCGCGGATCGCCCCAATCAGCGCCCCCATGCTGGTGCCCGCGATGAAATCTATCTCAATGCCGGCATCCTCGATGGCACGGATCACGCCCAGGTGCGCAAGTCCGCGCGCCGAGCCGCTGCCCAGCGCCAGGCCGATTCTGGGGCGGCGACCCGGATCACCGCCGATGTTCTTTCCCGTCATTGCCGTATTTTCCATTTTTGTCTTTAACCCATGTCCGCTTCTGTCAGCCCCGCCTAATGCTCCTTACCGTCGATGCGCGGCTGCACGAGAAAGGGAATGTAGCGCCAGGCAAGTATCCCGAAGCAGGCGAACCAGCACAATGCGGCGAGGTGAATCCAGTACGCGTAGGCAGTCGGGTAGATTTGCGGCGCGACGATGCGCAGCGCGAAGGCCAGCATCATGATCCACAACGCCAGCTTGTCGAGCGCATCGAAAGCCACCTTCCTGCCGGTGTGTCCCTTCGATATCCTGACGATCATCGCGGGAATGACCAGCCCCATCGCGCCGAAGGTGAACAGGTGGATCGACACGGAGCCGATCCATGCGATGCGAACGATGTGACCGAGGAACTCGACGAGCAGTTGCGCGGTGATGGCGAGATAGCCCAGATACATGATGCCGATATCGAGCCGCTGCATGCCCAGTTGCGGCTTCCAGAAAACAAAGCGTCCGGCCAGCAGCAGCGCAAGCAGCAGTGCGATTCCGCCCGCCAGTTGCGCCGGCATCAGGCTCTCGAAGACCAACAGCAGGCCGAGCAGCTTGATCGATTTGTCGAGCGCCGGATTTTGCAGGATCGTCACATTGAATACGCCCTTCATGAACTGCGCCAGGGTCCGCTCCAGCATCACCAGAAACGCCATGCGGAACAGCCCCAGCGCCATGCTCCAGCCGACCTGCGCATATTCGGCGCCGAGCATCAGGTTCTTCGCCACCAGGAAAATTGGCAGAATCAGCAGAAAGAAATAGTTGTCCGGATAGAAGTCGCTGCTGCGGTTGCGGATCAGCGTCCAGATCAGCATCGCGACAATCGATCCCAGAAACAGGCTGTTGGAAAGCAGAAACAGAAGCGACGGCCAGGCGCCTTCAAACCACATACCGACACGTTCGAACAACCACGCGACAACCAGAAACATCAGCGCATTGCCATGGTAGCCGCGCACCTTCACCCAATTCTTGGTCGAGGTCAGCAGGAAGCCGCCGAGCACCGCCCAGCCAAAGCCGAAAAACATCTCATGGGCATGCCACTGCACCGGGGAAAACGAGGTTGTCGGCGCCGGGATGGCGCCCGAAAACAGCAACGCCCACAGGGTCGGCAGGCTCAACCCGGACAAACAGGCCAATATGAAAAATGGGCGGAAGCCCACCAGCCAGAGCGGATACGCGGACAACTTCATTTTGCCCTCCGGCTGTCAAGGCGCGCTTGTTTCAAAACAAACATCAACATTCGATTTTTCCTTACTACCGATTCAAGACCCGGCAAAACAGGTTCTTCATGGCGTTCCGGCCTTGCGCGCCGCTTTCAATTCCTCGGCCAGCTGGAATACCGACATCGCATAGAAATCGCTGTTGTTGTAGCGCGTGATGACCTCGAAGTTATTGAATGCCAGCCAATATTCCTTGCCCTCATCCACCGTGAAATCGATCAGGCGCGCGGGCTTGCCCCGCAGATAACCAATGACTTGGCTGGCGTCGTTTGCCAGCCAAGTCAGATGGCCAGTAGTTTCATCAGGTTCTTGCCCCGAAGGGGTTCTCGCACCCTTTGGGTGTGCCCTGTGGGTATCCGATACAAAATTCACGCCGGGCACTATCCCGGCCGCAGCCCATTCGGCCAGGGTGCGCGGAGTTACGGCTGCGCTGGCGGGAAGCTCCCCGCCGACCTGCGCATGCACCGCAACCGGCTCGCCCCTGATCCAGCCATAGCTCCGCAAATAGTTGGCTACACTACCGATCGCATCCACGTTCTCACGCAACAAATCAATCGTGCGGTTGTTGTTGAAGTCCACCGCATAGTTGCGGTAGCTGCTCGGCATGAATTGCGGGATGCCCAGCGCGCCGGCATATGAGCCGCGTATCGCCAGCAGGTCAAATTGCTGATCGAGCGCCAGCAGTAGATAATTCTCCAGCTCGCTACGAAAGAAATCCGCACGGCGCGGATAATCGAACGCCAGCGTGGTCAACGCATCCAGCACCAGAAATTTACCCGCATTCTGCCCGTAGATAGTTTCTACGCCGATCACTGCGACGATGATATCCTGCGGCACCCCGTATTTTTTTTCGGCACGGCGCAAGGTTTGCCGGTATTTGTTCCAGAACTCCAGCCCAAGCTGGATGCGCTTCGAATTCACGAATGCCGCGCGGTACTCCAGCCACGGCTTGATGGTCGCGGGACGGGAAATCGCCTCGATCACCGCCGGAAGATGCTGCGCACGGGCAAACACTTTTTCCAGTTCGTCGCGGCTGAATTGGTGTTTAACAACCATTTCATCGATGAACTGGGGGATACCGGGGAGCTCGGCAGCCTGAATGGCAAAGGAACCCAATAACAGCAGGGGTAAAAAGAATCGCATGGTGCGCGCATTTTAACTCGACAGCACGGCCCGCCACTGCTAAATTTCGCCCATCCGCATAAACTCGAAACGAAAGCAGGCATCATGGAAAAGACTACCCAACATTACCCCCTCATCATTCTCGGCTCCGGCCCGGCCGGATACACCGCCGCCGTGTACGCCGCGCGTGCCAACCTCAATCCGGTGCTGATCACCGGCATGGCGCAGGGCGGCCAACTGATGACCACCACCGAGGTGGACAACTGGCCGGCCGATCCGAAAGGCGTGCAAGGCCCGGAGCTGATGCAACGCTTCCAGCAGCACGCGGAGCGTTTCAACACGCAGATCATCTTCGATCACATCCACACCGCCAAGCTGCAGCAGAAGCCGTTCCTGCTGATCGGCGACGCCGGCAGCTACGCCTGCGACGCGCTGATCATCTGCACCGGCGCCTCTGCGCAATACCTCGGTCTGCCTTCCGAGGAAGCCTTCATGGGGCGCGGCGTATCCGGCTGCGCGACCTGCGACGGGTTCTTCTATCGCGGCCAGGATGTGGCGGTGATCGGCGGCGGCAACACCGCCGTCGAAGAAGCGCTGTACCTGGCCAACATCACCAACCGTGTCACGCTGGTGCATCGCCGCGATGCCTTCCGCGCCGAACGCATCATGATTGATCACCTGATGGAAAAAGTGAAAGAAGGCAAAATCGTTCTGCAACTGAACAGCACGCTCGACGAAGTGCTCGGCGATGCCACCGGCGTGACCGGCATGCGCGTCAAGAACGTGCAAAGCGGCGAAAAGCAGGACATCGCGCTGAAAGGTGTGTTCATCGCCATCGGCCACAAGCCGAACACCGATATCTTCACCGGACAACTGGAAATGGACAACGGCTACATCCGCACGCGCGGCGGTCAGAACGGCAACGCCACCGCAACCAGCATTTCCGGCGTGTTCGCGGCGGGCGACGTGCAGGACCAGATCTACCGCCAAGCATGCACCAGCGCGGCGACCGGCTGCATGGCGGCGCTGGACGCGGACAAGTATCTCGCTTCGCCCGGTAAAGTCTAATCCGCGCAAGTCTCTCACCGATCCGTGAAGCGGCCTTTGACAGGGCAGGAAAACCAGGCCGAACCCGAAGATGCCGCGCTGTTCCGCGCGGCAGTCGGCGAAGTAAAGCCGCTGCCCGACCAGAACCGCATCGAGCCGCAAAAACCGCCACGCCGCTCCATGCGGCGTACCCCCGCCGAACCTCCCGCAATCCCCGACACACTATCGGATTTCGCCGCCGAGAATGCCCCCGACGAATTCTTGCGCAACGGTCTGTCGCGCATGACCCTGCGCAAATTGCGGCGCGGCCACTGGCCGGTGCGGGACAGCCTTGATCTGCACGGCAACAGCAGCGACGCGGCACGCAAATTGTTGCAGGAGTTCCTGCATGAAGCGGCGCAACGCGGATTGCGCTGCGTACTGGTGATCCACGGCAAGGGCATGAACAGCCCAAGCGGCGAGGCGGTGTTGCGCAGGCTCACGCGCCACTGGCTGGCGCAACGTCCGGACGTGCTGGCCTATTGCGACGCGCTACCCAGGGATGGCGGCAGCGGCGCGGCACTGGTGTTGCTGAAGGTTATTGGGGCGTCCATCAAATAGTTGCAAAGCCGCTTTGCACCATAAACATGCATTCGCGAAGGACGCAAAATTTCAGGTATACTCCTGCCCGGGCTAATAGAAAACTTGGGGAGGGAACATCATGGGAAGCAAAGATAAAAAGAAAGAATCCAAGGGCAAGAAGCCGCAACCCAAACCAGTGCCCGCAGGAAAATAATTCAACGGGTGCGGGTTACCATCGCGCGCTTAAGTATCTCGTACGTTGTATGACCGCTTTGCAAAAAATCCAACTTCGGCAATAGGTCGATAGGAGTTCTTCCCGCGATATCAACGCTACGCCGAAACTGGCTGACGTATTGCAGCCACCCAATGCCGCATGAGCCTGGTAAGGACGGCGCACATTTTCTCAGACTGTCTTCGGATGCACCATTTCCGCCGCCCGCACCCACAGATCGAATTCGGCTTCCGTGATATAGCCCAATGCCACTGCTGCCTGTTTCAGCGTGCTGCCGTTGCGGTGCGCGTGTTTGGCGATTTCGGCGGCGCGGTCGTAGCCGATATGCGGGGTCAACGCGGTCACCAGCATCAGCGAGCGTTCCATCAGCTCCGCAATCCGTTCCTTGTTGGCCTCGATGC
>JANLID010000164.1 GCA_024654105.1 Gallionella sp.
CGGCAGCAGGCAATTCACGCAGCATCGGGTAATGCTGCAACAAACTGGCACGAATGTCGCTGCCTAGCATCGTCACTCGGGGCGCATGTGCGGGAACAGAATCACATCGCGGATACTGGCGCTGTCGGTGAGCAGCATCACCAGCCGGTCGATGCCGATACCTTCGCCGGCAGTCGGCGGCAGGCCGTATTCCAGCGCGCGCACATAATCGTTGTCCTTGAACATTGCTTCCTCGTCGCCGGCCTCCTTCGCCGCGACCTGCGCATCGAAGCGCGCGGCCTGGTCTTCCGCGTCATTCAATTCGGAGAAGCCGTTGGCAATCTCGCGGCCGACGATGAACAGCTCGAAACGTTCGGTGATTCCAGGATTCGTATCGCTGCTGCGTGCCAGCGGCGAGACTTCCACCGGATAGTCGATGATGAAGGTCGGCTCGAACAGGTGCGCTTCAGCAAGTTCCTCAAACAGCGACAGTTGCAATCCGCCGAGGCCGTCTTCAGGCTTGTATCGCGCCTTCAAATCCTGCAGTTCGTTGATCAGAAAGTCGCGGTCATTCAGTTGCGCATCAGTAAACTGTGGATGATATTTCCGGATCGCCTGCACCATGGTCAGACGATGGAACGGCTTGCCCAAGTCAAGCTCTTTACCCTGGTAGGTGATGAGCGTTTTGCCCAGCACTTTCTGCGCCACTTCGCGGAACAGGCTTTCGCTGAAGTCCATCAGGTACTTGTAATCGCGATACGCCTCGTAAAATTCCAGCATGGTGAATTCCGGGTTGTGCCGCGTGGACAGCCCCTCGTTGCGGAAATTGCGGTTGACCTCGAACACCTTCTCGAAGCCGCCCACCACCAGACGCTTCAGGTACAGCTCCGGCGCGATGCGCAGGTACATCTTCATGTCCAGCGCGTTATGGTGCGTCTCGAACGGCTTGGCCGCCGCTCCGCCGGGAATGGGATGCATCATCGGCGTTTCCACTTCCAGATAGCCATGGCGGATGAAAAATTCGCGGATCGCCTGAATGATCCTGGTGCGCGTCATGAACACCTTGCGCGCATCCTCGTTGGTGATCAGGTCAAGATAACGCTGGCGATATTTCTGCTCCTGATCGCTCAGGCCGTGGAATTTTTCCGGCAACGGGCGCAGTGCCTTGGTCAACAGACGCACTTGAGAAACACGCACGGAAAGTTCGCCGGTCTTGGTCTTGAACAGTACGCCCACCGCGCCAAGAATGTCGCCGAGATCGTGATGCTTGAATGTGTCATGCGCTTTTTCGCCGGTGTCGTTATTGCTGATGAACAACTGGATGCGCCCGCTCATGTCCTGCACCGTGGCAAAACTGGCCTTGCCCATCACCCGCTTGAGCATCATGCGTCCCGCCACCGCGACGTGAACCTGCGCCGCCTCCAGTTCGTCGTGCGTCTTGTCGCCAAATTCGGCATGCAGATCGCCCGCGAGATGTTTGCGCTCAAAGTCATTGGGGAAAGCAATGCCTGTCTTGCGCAATTCCGCCAGTTTGTGACGGCGTTCCGCGATGATTTGATTTTCGTCTTGCAGTGTGGTTTGTTCAGTCGTCATGGCGCTTGAAAAATTTTAGTCAAAAAACCGTGCTTCACGGGCACGGGATTGTGTCACGAATGCCCCATGACGCGCAATTTGCGCGCGCTGCTCATCGATCTTTCAACACCTCGTTCTTAGCGGTACACCTCATCATGGCTGCCGATATCGAGCAGGATGATTTCCTTTTCGGAAACCATCAAGGTCAGGGTAATCCGGTAGCTATACGTGAGGCTGACTGCATAACAACCAACGAGCTTGCCGCTCAGGGCGTGCAACTCCAAATGTGGCTGGAATGGGTCTTTTTGCAAGTCGCTGAGCACCTCGGCAAAGCGTGAACGCAGGTCGGGATGCTTCCTGAAAAACTTGCGCGCCTGGCGAAGAAACTGGAGCGGCGTAACGAGGGCGTACATTACGCCGTCTCGTCTGCGTCCAGCGCTTTCAGCAGTGCGGCAGCGGACTTGAACTTCTTGACCTTCCCGCCTTTAACATCCTCCAGCGACGCGCGGACACGGGCGTAATGCGCCTCCTTTTCCGCCACAATCAGATCCTGATAACGCTCCTCGGAAAGCACCACGTACTGCGGCTGGTTGTTCCTGATTACATGCAGATCGCCCTTGGCGATGAGATCATCCACCGCCGCAATACCGCGACGCTTGATTTCCTGGGCAGGGATAGCGTTCATTAAAAGACTCCTTTAGGTACTTAATTAAGTACCGCAACTATACAGAATCAAATGTGAAATGACAACAAATGATGGGTATCGCTGCGCTCAACCCATCCTACGCTTGCTCAATAGAGATGTTAACCACCCTCTCCCCATTTGGAGCTTTCGATGGCTTTCAGGCCTTGCTCTCCAAAAAAGCAATTGAATTCGCGACGCGGAACAGCGTGCCCAGACTTGAATACAGCGGGAACGCAACGATATCCACCCCGGCTTGGTTTTTTAAGTTGGTCATATGGCATGTAGGCAACCCGCTCAGGTGCTACACCTCGTTCGGTTGCTGCGAAAAACGTAAGCACGAGCACCATTTGTGGGTGAACTGCGCTGAGTTCACCTTGGTAGCCATACGAGGGTTTGTCGCCTTTTTTCTCGGTTGGGTATAGTCCCTTCACTTGAACTGGGCGGAGCAAAACCTGGCCATCGACTTCCTTGGATATGACGAAATCAAAACCAACATCTCGTTTCGGAAAATACACAGACCAGCCAGCATCGCCAAATATAGCTGCTGCATATAGCTCAGCGAAGTAATCGCGTTGGGTGTGTGGCTTCGGCATGCTTGAGGACGGTTAGCAAAGATTAGTCGGTACTGCCAACACCTCGCGCAACGCCGCACAGGTGCGTTCCACATCCGCTTCGTTCATCGCATAGAACATCGGTAGTGAAACAATCCGCCGCCCGACACGCTCGGCGACCGGGAACATGCCTTCCCTGAAGCCCAGTGCGCGGTACAGTTTGAACAGGTGGATCGGCGCGTAGTGGTAGCCGATGCCGATGTTGCGCTCTTTCATCTGCGCCATGAACTCGGCGCGCGTAATGCGCTCCGGCAGCACGATCTGGAACAGGTGCCAGTTGGTGTTTTCGTAATCCTCCGGCGGCAG